>CAMTVU010000039.1:0-22722 GCA_947085245.1 uncultured Chitinophagaceae bacterium
AGCGAACCGCAAATAACAACGTTTACTTTTTCACTGTCGAGGTTTGTACTTAAATCAGCAACGGTAAAAGAATCAGTGAGTAAAATATTTTTCCACTTCAGCAACCGGGTGCCTTTGATGCCCTTGTTATAATTGTTGAAATAATTTTCAAGCCGGTCTTCTTGTTGTCCTTTTTTTCTTACGTATAAAATATTGGCAACAGGATTATTCTGTACAATGAAATTATAAATTGCTTCACAATGAACGGGAAGGGTAGAGTTAACTATGATGGTAAACGGATTGTTAATTACACCCGCATCATTGGGAAATGTGGCAGAAACAAAGGGTATTTTTTTTTGCAATGCAATATCAGCCATCAGCCTGTATTCATTTCCACTTACAGAGGCTATAATCATATCCAGTGAATCAAAACTATTGCGTGCTTTCAGCTTATACAAACTTTGACCGGCAGAACGCAGATCATACACAACAACTTCAAGCCTTTTATTTGTTTTCAATGAATCAACGGCCATCAATGCACCTTGCACAAAATCCAAACCCGGCAAGATATGCCTGGGCATTTGATTGGTGAATTTGTAAGTAGTTCCGCTGAAGGATGAATCGAGAAAAAGATTTGCAAAGATGCCCACCCTGTAAACCTTGGCTGTATCATTGGTTTGTGCAAAAGAAAAAATGGCGTAAAAAGAAAGAATAAAAACAAAAAATAGTATCCGGCTAAAAAAAGAAGTATTTCTTGTAATACTTAGTGGGCCTGCATTTGAGCCCCTCTCCGTTAGGAGATGGGTTGGGGTGAGGCGTACTAAGCTGATAAAGAGTTTGATTAACTTAGTCGGACAACAATCAAAAACAAATAGTATTTTTTTCATAACGCTGTACTCCGGTTCATTGATGTTTATTCCCATTCAATGGTTGCAGGTGGTTTGCTGCTGATATCATACACTACACGGTTGATGCCACGAACTTTGTTGATGATTTCATTTGAAATGTGTGCCAGAAATTCATAAGGCAAATGTGCCCAGTCTGCCGTCATGCCATCAACAGATGTAACGGCACGTAGCGCCAATGTAAATTCATACGTACGTTCATCGCCCATTACTCCCACACTCTGCACAGGTAAAAGGATTGCGCCTGCCTGCCACACTTTATCATAGAGTTGATGTTCTTTTAATCCATTAATAAAAATAGCATCGGCCCGTTGCAGCAGATCCACTTTTTCTTCAGTCACTTCTCCCAAAATACGAATAGCCAAACCGGGGCCGGGAAAAGGATGGCGGTTCAGCAGATTAGCAGGGATGCCCAACTCTGCACCCACTTTTCTTACTTCATCTTTGAATAAATAACGGAGAGGTTCTACCAACTCCAGTTTCATTGTATCGGGTAATCCTCCAACATTGTGATGCGATTTGATGGTAACAGAAGGCCCGTGTACAGAAACGCTTTCAATTACATCGGGATAAATGGTTCCCTGTCCCAGCAGTTCAACTCCTTCAATTTTGTGGGCCTCTGCATCAAACACTTCAATAAAAGTTCCACCAATGATTTTTCTTTTTTCTTCGGGATCGCTTTTACCTGCAAGCTTTGTGTAGAAATGCTCACGGGAATCCACACCTGTTACATTTAATCCAATTTGATTGTATGTATCCAGTACCTGCAAAAATTCATCTTTACGTAATACACCATTATCAACAAAAATTCCAAACAGGTTTTTACCGATTGCTTTGTGAATGAGTGTAGCAGCAACGGTTGAATCAACACCGCCACTTAAGCCCATGATTACTTTGCGGTTGCCGATTTGTTTTTTCAAAGCATCTACTGTTTCATGTACAAACGATGCCGGTGTCCAATCGGCTTTGCATCCGCATATATCAATCAAAAAGTTTTTGAGTATTTTCTTTCCTTCAGTTGAATGATATACTTCGGGATGAAACTGCAAACCATACAGTGGGTACTTTGTTCGTCCGTTTGCCCGGAATGCAGCAACAGGAATTGAATCAGTTACAGCCATCAACTCAAAAGCCTGCGGCAGTTCCAGGATGGTATCGGCATGGCTCATCCACACTTGTGAAGTTTCGCTGATATCATTGAATAATACATCGTCTTCTTTTTTACGTAATACAGCCCGGCCGTATTCCCGTTTTTCACTTTTCTCCACACGACCGCCAAACTGTTTGGCCGTTAGCTGTGCACCATAACAAATGCCGAGTACTGGAAGTTGTTGGGTCAGTAATTCCACATCAACCATTGGTGCATTGGCATCATTCACTGAAAATGGGCTGCCTGAAAGGATGATCCCTTTCAAATGTTCATCTTTTACAACAGGTTTGTGGTAAGGAATAATTTCGCAGTAAATGTTGCATTCACGTACTGCACGGGCTATCAGTTGCGTGTATTGTGAGCCGAAATCCAGAATAAGAATCTTGTCTGTCATGTTGCGGCGAAGGTAATAAAAAGCAGGCATTGCAAAAGAGGAGTTCTTCACCGTTTATACGGGAGAATGAAAATGAAATGCAGCGCTTTTTTGCTGTTCACAAAAGTTTTTTAGCCCGAAGGGCTTTCATGTGAATAACCATTGGTGAAACCGGTGGATAATAAGAAAACTGATGCCAACCCCGGAAGAGGTTGAATATAGTAAGTTACTTTGGCGCAGCATTTTTTTTGAGACTCGACTTTGCACATACAGACTTACCGGACATGCTAATCAACTTTAGTAAAAATCAAAAAGAACAACGTAAAACAGAAAATTTCCATGATAAATTCAAGCGGTTGTTCATTGAAAATGAAATTGAATTCGACGAAAAATATTTATTATAGCCATACTCTTCCATTCAACCCCTGCAGGGTTGTGGAAACCAGCGTACTATTCCCCCGGGCGAAGCCTGGGGTTATTCACATTAAAGCCCAACGGGCTTTTTCCAGCACTTTAAAACATTAATTAGTCTTATTATTTCCATCAGTTGTTTTTTCTGTTAATTTTGTTGAACTCCAGCTTTAACCACTATTTGTCATCATTACCTGCTTTGGTTTTGTAACTACTGATTGGGTCATATCGTCTAAGACTGATGGCATGCAAGAAATAATTTTTAAAAAATTAAAAAACAAAATCAAATGCGTACACATTTTTTCTCTGGTGCTTTGCTGTTATTTATGCTGTCATTTATTGTTACTTCCTGCGGTTGGAGAAGTGTAAGGGGAAACGGGAATATTACAACCAGCAGCAGGAGCGAAGGAAGTTTTAAAAGTGTAAAAGCAGCCGGTTCTTATGATGTTTATTTTTCCCAGGGTAACGAAAATGAAATCAGAATAGAAGCTGACGAAAACATCATGAAATACATCATTACCACAGTTGAGAATGGTGTGCTGCGTATTAAAACAAGGAGCGGAATAAACCTGCGCCCCTCTCAGGATATAAAAGTGTATGTAAAAGCGCCGAAGTTTGAAGAGGTAAGCCTGGCCGGGAGTGGGAATATGATTGCTGAAGGCAAGATCATTTCAACCGGAAAAATTAAACTGAGTATTGCCGGCAGTGGTGATATTAAAATTGCTGAGGTAGATGCCCCCAGGGTAGAAGTACATATTGCAGGCAGCGGAAAAGCGCAGGGCGGTGGCACCACCCGTGATGTGGAAATTCATGTGGCCGGCAGCGGCGATGTTGAGATGAAAGAACTGAAAGCAGAAAATGCAGAAGTACACATTGCAGGCTCGGGTAATGTATGGATCTATGCAAGCATGAAGCTGGATGTGCGTGTTGCAGGTGGTGGCGATATTCATTACTATGGCAACCCTTCTGACGTAAAATCAAAAATGGCCGGTTCAGGAAATCTCATTAAAGAGTAAAATATTTCATGTAAAAACGATTGTAAGTATTTTAATAACTTTTGAGGTTATTAAAGAAACGTATTTACACACAAAAGCAGAATGAGTTGTAATAACTTTACAGTGGCGACCCGTTTTTAGATCCAGCAATTCCATTAGAAAATGATCTGGTACACTTGAAAACAAAAATTACCCCTTTGTAAAATTATTATACACCCCAATGAGGACAATAGCTTTTTCATGAGTTTTGGTTAATGAAAGGGGAGCGAAAGCTTCCTTTTCTGTTTCTACAGGTCGGCATACTTCACAGTAACTTTTATATCCCTGTTTCTTCCCTTATCATCTGCACAGGAAATTTTTATCACACCTTCTGCAGGAACAAAGAATTGTTTGCTGCCTGCATCGGTTGCTTTATAAAATTTATTGTTGATGTACCAGAATACCCTGCTTACATCATTCCCCGTTTCACAAACCAATTGTAATGGCTCCGGATTTTTTTTACTGATGAGGTATTCGGTTCCGTTTACCGGTGATGTAATGAGCGGGGCTCCGTCTTTAAATATCTTTTCACAACCGGGATAATGCGGTGGTATGGTTTCAAAGGCAATGCTGTTTGTTTGCATCCAGTTTTGGAGTTCGGGAGCAATGAGTTTATACGTTTTTCGTTTAAAGCCCGCAGCGGGTTCGCAACTTTTGCAATAGCTGATCTTTTCATCTGCACTCACTGCTATCTCAGATAAATTATTACAGATCTGTGTTGAAGAAATACCTGCAATAAAATAATCAAGCACAAGGTTGCTGCAATGTGCGGCAGGCGGCAAACCTGTTTCGCTGCAAACCATTCTTTGTTCTAAATCTTTTGGCGGAGTAAACCATTCCCTGTCGGCATCATAATCCAATGTATTGAAAATGCGAAAGAGCAATGGTGTTGCAGTTTCTGCACCACTTAAATGTGAGGAACCAACTCCTGAGAAATTGCCCACCCAAACACCCACTGTATATTTTTTATTGTAACCAATACTCCATGCATCACGCCTGCCATAGGATGTTCCTGTTTTCCATGCAATACGTGGAAGCCTTGCGGTTGCATCCCAGGAGATAGGAAAATCAGGACGGTTGATACGGCTGAGAATATCTGTGATCATATAACTTGCATCAGCAGATAAAATTCTCTTTCGTTGAAAAGACGAATCACCCATAACAAAGGATGGTTGATAGTAAATGCCTTCATTGGCAAAGGAGCTGTACATGCCGGTTAGTTGTTCCAGTGTTGTGCCGCAGCCGCCCAAAATTAAACTCAAGCCCAAACTTTTTTGTTTAGCCTGTATTTGTTTAAAGCCCATCCTGCTTAGTGTTTCAATCATCCTTTCTTTGCCCAGCATGTTCAATGCTTTTACTGCCGGGATGTTAAGCGAATGTTCCAACGCATATTCAACTGTAACGGGGCCCTTGAAATTTTTATCATAATTCTCCGGGGCATAACCTGCATAATTCACCGGTACATCATTCATCATTTTTTTGGGGGTGAGCAAACCTTCGTCAAAACATAATCCATACAATAACGGCTTTAATGTACTGCCCGGCTGGCGAACAGCCGCTGCACCGTTCACTTGCCCGCCATCTGTTGTGTCTTTAAAATCACCACTTCCAACATAAGCAATAACACGGTGTGTTTCATTGTCAATGATCATTATACTTGCATTGCGGATATTGCTGAGCCGTTGTGAACGAACATAATCCCCCACTAATTTTTCAATCTTCTGTTGTGTATTGAAATCAATCGTTGTTTGAATATTGACATCGCCGCTTTGTTTCAATTTATATGAAAGATGAGGCAATCGTTTTGGCACAACCATTCTTACTGCCGTAAGCGGTTCGGCCAATGCATCTTCAATTTCTTTTGCGGTGAATATTTTTTCTTTAGCAAAACGATGCAGCCATTTGTTACGTTGCCGTATGATCTCATCATTATTCTTACCCATCACCAGGGAAGAAGGCCGGTTGGGAATAATGGAGAGGGCAGTGATCTCAGCTAAAGAAAGATGATTTGGGTTTTTGCCGAAATAAAGGATGGAAGCAGATTTCACTCCTTCAATATTGCCGCCATAAGGAACAAGGTTGAGATAGAGTTGCAGAATTTCAGCTTTACTGTATGTCCATTCCAATTGCAAAGCACGGAACATTTCAATGATTTTGTTGGCAAGATTTCTCCGTTTTGGTTCAAGCGCTCTTGCCACCTGCATGGTAATAGTACTGGCTCCTGATGTGCGTTTCAGTTGAAACACATTCATGAAAAAAGCCCGTGTAACAGCAAACGGGTTAATGCCGATGTGGTAGTAAAAGTATTTGTCTTCTTTCTGTACAATGGTTTTACGCAGCAGGGGCGATATTTCCTCCAGTTCGGTTTTCATGCGCCATTTTTCATCTTTGGTTAAAAAGGCATGGATCACTTCTCCTTTATTATCGGTAATTAAAGTGGAGTATTCCATTTTATCGGGTAACGGAAAGAGTAAATGAAGAATAAGGAAGAGCAGAAAAAAGCCGGCAACAGCAATGATTGTTCTCTTGCCGAATATTTTCCAGTTGTGGTGTTGCAATTTCATCAGGAATTTGAGAATTATTTATCAATGATAAATGTAAGATGCAATTGATAAGTTTCCAATGAAGAGTTTTTCAGATAACAGACTTTTTACATGATTTACAAAATATTTAATAAATACCTCTTGTAAATATGGTTCACTATGCATTAAATTCATGTTCAAATATTCACCTCTTCAAATTTCTTTCAACATTCAAGTTTATGCGTAGCCAACTACACTTGCTGGTAATTACAGCAGCAGTAAGCCTATTGATCTCCTGTAACAAAAATGCCGTAAAACTCAGCGAAACCAATGCTAAAGGCGAAGTGCCAGCACTGGGAAACCTGGTCTTCCGTTTCAACACACAGTTAATGCCCGATTCTTTACTCAACCGGTGGGATTCTATTCCTTACGTTGAGTTTGAACCAAAGATCAGCGGAAAATTTCGCTGGGAGCATGGCGATGAACTTATTTTTTCACCATCGGTTCCATTAGCGCCTGCCACTACCTACAAAGCTACTGTGGGTAATGAAGTACTTGCCTTTAGCAAATACAATAAAGTAACAGTTGATGATAAACTGGAGTTTCATACGCCCAACCTTCAACTTGAAAATTCAAATAGTACCTGGGTATTGCAGGATGATGGTAAGAACAAAGCTGTACCGCAGGTTGACCTGTATTTCAATTATAACGTTAGCCCTGCTGTTTTAAAAGATAAACTTGAAATAACTGTTGATGGCGAGAAAAAAGATTTTACAATACAAACCATCAGCAACGATAAAAAAGTTTCCATCCGGATCTTGCAGGTAAAAACTGAGGACAAAGATTATAACACCGTTGTTAAACTTGGCAAAGGATTGATTCCTGATGGCGGTAAAAATGCAACTGAAGAAACTGCAGAAGAAAAATTCATCATTCCATCACCCTATAATTTAACCATCACCAATGTAGAGTCGGGACATGATGGATTGTCTGCAACAATTAAAGTATTTACTTCTCAACAAGTGGTGGAAGAAAGCCTGGCATCTTTTATTAAGTTTAATCCCGTTGCAAAATACGGAGTGGAAGTTGAGGAGGATGGATTCCTGATTACAGGCGATGCATTTGATGTGCAGAAATCGTACGACCTGCTTATATCAAAAGGGTTACGTGGAAAGCTTGGCGGAACGCTGAAGGAAAATTACAGCAGCAATGTTGCTTTTGGAGAACTGGAACCTGCCATCAGCTTTGCCAACAGTAAAGCCGTTTATCTTTCCTCCAATGGATTGAAGAATATTGAAGTGAAGATCACCAACATGCAAAAAGTGAAGATCGTTGTTTCAAAAATTTATGAAAGCAATTTACTGGCTGCTCATCGGTATGGTTATTATCCCAAAGAAAATGAAGGTGGCCAAGATGAATATTATTATGATGAAGATGGAGGTGATGCAACGCTTGGTGATGTGATTTATGAAAAAGAAATTGACACCCGTACTTTACCCAAACTTGGAGGAAGCAGGTTATTCAATTTCAATATTGCCGATAAAGTGAATGACTTTAAAGGAATTTATCATTTGGTCATCCGTTCAACGGAAGATTACTGGATCAAAGAGAGCCGCTTTGTTTCATTGAGTGATATAGGTTTGATTGCAAAAGAAGGCAAAGAAAAAATGCTGGTGTTTGCCAATTCAATTAAAACAGCAGAATCACTAAATGGAGTGAATGTAACGGTATATGGAGCCAACAACCAGGTGCTGGGCATTGGTACTACCAACAGCGATGGTGTTGCTGAAGTGGAATATGCAAGAAAAGAATTCAGCGGTTTTAAACCGGCAATGGTGATTGCAAAAACTGCAGATGATTTCAACTATCTACCTTTTCATTCAACAAAGGTTAACACAAGCAGGTTTGAAGTGGGCGGAAAATCCTACAACGCAAGCGGCATGGATGCATTTATTTATGCAGAGCGTGATATTTACCGTCCGGGTGAAAAAATAAATGCCAATGTATTATTAAGAACGGGTGAATGGAAAAGCCCCGGTGAAATACCTGTGAAGTTTAAGTTCGTGATGCCAAACGGTAAAGAGCTGAAGAGTTTCCGGAAAATGCTGAATGATCAGGGCTCTGCAGAAGTATCAGTTGATTTACCGCAGAGTGCTATCACCGGAAGTTATCAGTTGGAACTCTATTCAGGGAATGATGTGTTGCTGAGTACAAAAACTTTCAGCGTAGAAGAATTTGTGCCCGACAGAATTAAAGTAACTGCACAATTAGGCAAACCTTCATTAGTAAGTGGCGATTCAACTTCACTGCACATAAATGCAGTTAATTTTTTCGGACCACCTGTAGCCAACAGGAATTATGAATGTGAAATTCAATTCAAACAAATTCATTTTTCTCCCGCCAAATATGATAAGTATGCTTTTTCATTAACCAATCATCAAACATTTTTTGATAAGGTAATGAGAGAAGGTAAAACAGATGCCGATGGAAATGCCCAAGAAGGAGTGGGTGTTCCTGCGATTTATAAGAATATGGGTTTGCTCTCGGCCAATATTTATACAACTGTATTTGATGAAACCGGAAGACCGGTAAGTAAACTCACAACGGCTGATGTATATACACAAACTGTATTTTATGGATTGGGTTATGATGGTTACAGTTATTATCCGCTCAATCAAACCATTCAGTTTCCTTTAATTGCATTAAGCAAAGAAGAAAAAGTAATAAGTGCACAGGCAAAAGTGCAGGTGATTAAACATGAATACAGAACTGTGCTGAGTAAAAGCGGTTCTTATTTCCGGTATGATTCACAAAAGGAAGACATTGTTGTAAAAGATGAAATAGTAACAATCAGCGGAGAAAATTCAAAATACAATTTCATTCCACGTAAACCGGGTAATTATGAAATACGCATTTATGCTCCCGGCGCAACAACCTATGTGAGCCGCAACTTTTACAGCTACGGTTCATGGGGTGGCGATAACAGTTCCTTTGAAGTAAATACCGAAGGACAGATAGATATTGAATTAGATAAGAAAGATTATTTCACCGGCGAAACTGCAAAGATCTTATTCAAAACTCATTTCAGCGGAAGAATGCTGGTAACATTGGAAACCGATAAAGTGATTTCGTACCAGTACATCAATGTTGATAAACGATCTGCATCAATGGATCTGCCATTGAGTGAAGCCCATCTGCCGAATGTGTATGTAACAGCAACACTGATCAAGCCGCATACAGTGAGTGATATCCCCTTAACCGTTGCTCATGGATTTCAATCGCTGAAAGTAGATGCAAAAAACAGGAAGATTGAAGTACAGATCACATCAGCAAAAACAACAAGAAGCCGCACACATCAAAAAGTAAAAATTAAAGCAGCGCCCAACAGTTACGTTACATTGGCTGCTGTTGATAACGGAGTGCTGCAGGTGAGCAATATGAAAACACCTGATCCTTATACATACTTCTATCAACGCAAAGCATTGGGTGTAGATGCATTTGATTTGTATCCGTTGTTGTTTCCTGAATTGCGTGCAAGGCTAAGCAGTACAGGTGGCGATGGTGGTGAAATGGAAAAACGAAACAATCCCATGCCCAACAAACGGATTAAGATTGTGAGTTACTGGAGTGGTGTGCAAAAAGCAAACGGAAACGGTGAAGCCAATTTTGAATTTGATGTGCCGCAGTTCAGTGGTGAAATAAGATTGATGGCCGTTTCTTATAAGGATGATAAGTTTGGCGCTGCTGAAAATAATATGACGGTTGCTGATCCAATTGTGATCAGCACAGGCTTGCCAAGATTTTTAAGTCCGGGTGATACGGTATTGGTTCCTGTTACACTCAGCAATACTACAAAGAATGCAGCCATTGCAAAAGTGCATATAAAAGTTAGTGGTCCGTTAACCGTTGTTGGTGTGGCAAGTCAGCAAACAAATTTATCTGCCAATGCAGAAAACAGGGCAGTGTTTAAAATAGTGGCACAGCAACGCATTGATTCAGGAACCATCCGTGTAGAAGTAAATGCAATGGGTGAAAAGTTTTTTGATGAAACACAGATCACAGTTCGTCCACCATCAACTTTGCAAAAAGAAAGCGGCAGTGGAAATATTGCAGGTGGTTCATCACAATCCATATCTATTCCTCTCAATCGTTTTATGCAGGGCAGTACAGATTATAAACTCATCGTCAGTAAATCGCCTGCATTGGAATTGGGCGATCAGTTGAATTACTTAGTACAGTATCCTTATGGCTGTACAGAACAAACAGTATCGGCTGCATTTCCTCAATTGTATTTTGCTGACCTGGCAGATGCAATGAAGAAAAATAAATCATCGGCTTCCACATCTGTTGCAAACATTAATGAAGCCATCCGCAAAATAAAAATGCGGCAGTTGTATAATGGCTCGGTTACGTTATGGGATGGTGAAGGAACAGCCAATTGGTGGACGACCATCTATGCAGCGCATTTCTTAGTTGAAGCACGCAAGGCAGGATATGATGTTGATAACAGTTTGGTAGAAACCATGCTGGGCTATCTCATCAACCGTTTAAAAACAAAAGAAACAATTGATTATTATTACAACCGCACCTTCAACAAAAAGATTGCACCTAAAGAGGTTACTTACAGTTTGTATGTATTGGCATTGGCCAACCGTTCACAACCGGGTTTAATGAATTATTACAAAGCCAATCAGCAGATGCTGGCTCTCGACAGTAAATATTTACTGGCCGCTGCTTATGCATTAAGTGGCGATAAGAAATCCTTTGCTGCCATGCTGCCATCAACCTTCAGTGGTGAAATAAGTGTGGCACAAACAGGAGGAAGTTTTTACAGTGATGTGCGTGACGAAGCCATTGCATTGAATGTATTGATTGATGCTGATCCCGGCAACGCACAGATTCCTTTAATGGCAAAACATATAGCTGCTTACCTGAAGCAACGCCAATGGCTGAGCACGCAGGAACAATCATTTGGTTTACTTGCATTGGGCAAGCTGGCACGTACTGCTGCAAAAAGCAATGTAACGGCTGATATAAAAGTAAATGGAAAAACAGTTGGGAAATTAAATGGCAATGACCTGAAACTTGGCGCTAAAGAATTAGGTGGAACTGATATTGAAGTGGTTACTAAGGGCAGCGGACGTTTGTATTATTACTGGGTTGCTGAAGGTGTAAGTACAACAGGCGCTTACAAAGAAGAAGACAGTTATATAAAAGTGCGGAGGCAATTTTATAACCGTTATGGAAATCTCATCAGTGGAAATAGTTTTCAGCAGAATGACCTGGTGATTGTTAAAGTAACCATTGAAAAAAGTTTTGCAACAGCAGCAGAGAATATTGTGATCACGGATATATTGCCGGCTGGTTTTGAAATTGAAAATCCACGTACCAAAGAAATTCCCGGTATGGATTGGATCAAAGACGGATCAACTCCCACTGCATTGGATGTTCGTGACGACCGTATTCATTTGTTTGTTGATCTCAAAAGCGGGAAGCAGAGTTATTATTATGCTGTAAGAGCAGTGTCACCCGGTTTATTCCGCATGGGCCCTGTAAGCGCTGATGCAATGTATAATGGTGAATATCATTCTTATCATGGAGCAGGAGTGGTGGAGGTGAAAGGGAATTGATAAAACAGAGGAGGCAGCTCTCTCAAAGCTGTCACCTTTAGTTACAAGCTATCTCAAAAGTCGTTTTCAGCAGGTTGGAACTTCAAAAAGACCGTCATTGCGAGGAACGAAGCAATCTTAATTATTACAGATTGTCCGCCCGGATGAATCCATTCGGACGGGCTTCACTTTGTTCGCAATGACGACTTTTGAGATAGCTTGTAATAATACTGCTCAGTAGTTTTCTTCACAGCAACGTCTCCGGCACGGGACGTTGCGTCAACGAATTCATTTAACATTCACAACATCCTCATCCAACACACAAATCATAGGAGAGATGTTGCTGGAAAGAGAGTAAAAAGTCAGGAGACTTTTAGCATAAAACTTCGAAGTCCGGAGACTTCGTAGAGCGGTAGGATTTTATTATTGTACAACAAAAGTTTTGGTGATGATTCCCTGGGTTGTATTGATCTTAACAGAATAAATACCGGCATTTAATTCATGTACCTGCAACTGAATTACAGTTTGTCCTGCAGGAAGCAGGTGTTGTTTTAAAACCCGTCCTGTTATGTCAATCACCTGCAAAGAAACTGTTTGAGTAAAAGGCTTTTCCAATTTCAAAGTAGCTATTTTATTTACAACCGGATTGGGATAAATAACAACTGCTTTTTGTGAAAGAGATAAAATGTCATTTATACCTGTTGTTGCAATTACACCGGTACAACTCCATACTGTAACCACCCATTCAGGATGATCAACAAACGGGTTGCGGTTTCCCTGGATGATGAAGATGGAATCATTGCGGTTGATCTCTTTCTGACTCACGGGATCCTGCACATGCCATTTGTACAACAGTTTCAGATACCAATCATCAAACGACTGGTAAGCCGTTCCGTTCAATACTTCATTGGCGTTACCATTCGCCTGCCATGCGGCCACCTGGTTTTCGTAACGGGTTACCATATAGAACTGAGCTCTTGCAAAATCGCCTTTGTATTCATTGATGGGTTCAAACACAACACCTGTATAACCTGTAAATGAACTTGGTCCCAGTTTACTTCCATTTAAAGAAGTAGTGGTGGGTGATGATGTTTCGCCATAAGGAAAGTTGTTACGTAAGTTGTTCACCCATCCGTCTGTTGGGAAAATATGCATGATGTCGGTATTCATTGGCGCTACCGCACCACCAAACCAGTTTCTTGGAAAAGAATGCTCCCTGTTATAACAATCGCCTTCCGAATTATAAGTTCCGCATTGACCGCTGCCTAATGTGTAGGTATAAGGATCGGGCCCGGCAGGATTATCACTGTACATATCCCAAACTACATTGGCGGTATTTGCATCATTTCTTTTTACATCTGTTCTGTAATAAGCATCCCATAAACCCGGAGTATAAGTTAACTCAACAGCGCCGGTTGTTACAATGGTTGATAAAGCTGTTTTTAACGGAGCACAGGTTAATCCATTTGCTGCATTGTAGTAAGCAGGCGGTAAGTTGGTTGTGTTGTTGGTTGTGGCTTTACTGTCTGTTAATGCAGTTGTGTTATAAAAAGGTTCGCCCGTACAATCACCATTGGCAGCAAATACAAAAAGATAATAAGTTGTGTTGATTGTTAAACCGGTTGCTACAAAAGAAGTTGCATTATTGTAAGCAACAACAGTTCCACCTGCAAATGATTGACCCGCAGAATAAGTTGTTCCGTTTACAGGAGCCGAGCTGAGTGTTGAATTTAAACTCCTCACTACAAGATAACGATTGGCCGAAGCTGATGCTGTAAACGAACCGCTGATGCTTGTATTGGTTGATGTTAGAATCAGATTGGTTGCTGCATCTGTTGGTGCTGCACAGGCAGCCGGAGTTAATGTAGTTGTATTTGCTGTAAGTGCATTGGTAATAAAATAATTGGGACCGCCGGAACAACTGATAGAGTTCAATGCATACACAAAGAAATAATAATTTGTTGATGCTGTTAATCCTGTTGCATTGAATGAAGCAGAAGCTGAAACTGAAACAACAGTACCTCCACCTAATGATTGACCGGCAGAATAAATTGTTCCATCCACAGGTTGTGCCGAAAGTGTAGAAGATAAACTTCGTACAACCAAATACTGATCAGCAGCCGATGCTGCAGCAGTAAAGCTTCCTGCAATACTTGTAAGTGCAGGTGTAAGATTTAAAGCAGTTGCCTGTGCAGTTGGTTCGGCACATGGGTTTACTGCACCGCTTGTTACCGAAATATTATCAATACCAACACCGGGAGCATTTCCGCTTCCTGTTGGCCTCCAGCTTATCCAGCGAAGTTGAACAACAGGTTCATCTGCTGCATTTGCAGGAAGTGTAAAAGAATAATTATCAAAATCAGTTGCACCATCGGCATCGCCACCATTTACAGATGTTGCGTTATAAATAACAGATGAGCCTGCAACTGTTGTAAACGTTCCGGTTGTTCCAACACGATATTGCAGGGCCAAACCAAAATCTCTTGCATTTGATACAGTCATTACAAGATCATAAGCAACCACAACAGAACTTGCGCCGGTTGTGTTGATAGCCATTACTACCTGGGTTGTACCGTTGGTTGTATTGCTTGAAAGAAGAACGGTTAAGCGGCCATCACCTGCTGGTGCATGACCATATTGCCCACCTGCACTTCCTGATGCAGGAGTAGCACCCGAAAGTGTAACATCTGCACCGGCATCACTTGCTTCTGCTGCTGCCTGTGTACCATAAGGTCTTGTACCGCTTCCTGCCCAGGAAGCCATTCCTGGTTTTGGGGTGGTGAAAGATGCTGTACCAAAGTTTTCACTTACCGGTAAGGTTAATGGAGTTGGGTTGGTTTGCGAATGCACCAGATGGGCACATAAAAGAAAATAAAATAAGCTGAGTAGTTTTAGTTTCATAAAGACCTGTTTAAAAACTTAAAAATAAAAAAACCCATCCGTATTGAGATGGGTTGCTGAAATATCTTTCAATTAACTTATACTGATTAAGCTAATGCGTTTACTTTCTTTGTGAGCTTACTCTTTAAGTTCGCAGCTTTGTTCTTGTGAATTACTCCACGCTTTGCCAATTTATCAATCATGGATGCAACAGCAGGTAATTGTTCACCAGCTTCTGATCCAACTTTGATTGCCTGCAGATCACGGATGGCATTACGGGTTGTTTTACCGTAATAACGGTTGCGGTCTCTGCGGGTTGCACTCTGACGAACATCTTTTTTGGTAGCCTTATGATTTGCCATATCTTAATTTTTCGGAGGGCAAAGGTAGGGGAAAATTTGAGATTTGAGATTCTGAATTTGAGTTTTTTTATGGATAAACAGCCTGTTTCTCCACAAAAACTGCCCGGGCTCTGCTTTCAATAAACAAAATGAACCCCAATGACCCAATCTTAAATTCATAGGATTAGGCAGAATATGCACAAACGTAATGTTGCGTTCACTTTCGCACTTCCGTCATTGCGAGGCGCAGGATCGGAATAAAAACAGTAAGATGATGAAAGCGCCGAAGCAATCTTATCAATAAGCATAAATGATTGTAAAATGAGATTGCTTCGCCACTCTATTTTGCTAAATGGAAAAGTTAATACAGTGGCTCGCAATGACGGTTAATTGGCTATTAGTGCTTATTCTGCCTAATCCTATAAACTCAAAATTTCCTGCCTTTCAACTCCATTACACGTTTATAGGAAGCATCAATCTGTTGGGCTGAAATCTTTCCTTCTATTACTGATTTTTTAATAATAGCATGGATATTACCGGGTTCATAATCTTTTACACCTGTAATATTATTGCTGAACATCAGCACATCCACCCCCGCATTTATCGCCATAAGGATTGATTCTTCCAGGCTGTATTGTTCGCTGATGGCTTTCATCATCATATCATCACTGAAAATAACTCCTTTAAAACCGAGGCTGTCTCTCAACAAACCCGTCATGATCTTTTTAGAAAGCGTGGCAGGTAACAACGATGGCTCCAGGTTTCCGTTCACGATATGAGCTGTCATAATTGCATCGGCTTTTCCGCTTTTGATTAAACGCAAATAAGGAAGAAGTTCAATAGGCTGCCATGTTTTGGTAACATCCGCCACACCTAAATGTGAATCGGCTAAAGAGTTACCGTGGCCGGGAAAATGTTTCAGTACGGTCTTCACACCAAAATAATGATGACTTTCAATGGTAATCTCAGCGTGTTTAGTAATGATGTCGGGATCTTTTGAAAAACATCTTTCCCTTGCGCCTAATACGGGACAATTGAGATTCAATACATCAAGAACCGGTGCGTAATTGAGATTGATGCCGAGCCTTGAGAGGGTGAATCCAATATTATCAGCATAAAATTTTGTGGTATCAGCATTGTTCATAGTGCCCAGCCATTGCGCCGAAGGCATTTGAGGAAAACCAAATTCAGGTTTAAGCCGGTTTACTTTTCCTCCTTCCTGGTCAATGCTTACAAATAAACGAATGGGAGCTGCTTTCTGAAACTCATCAATCATCTGCTTCAAAGTTTCCGCTGTTTTTTGAGTTGACAGATTTCTACCATAGATGAGGATGCTGCCAACTTTTCCTTCCTGCACTGCTTTATACACCAGGTCTTCTTTATTTACAGATGTTCCGTAAAACCCAAAGATGATGAGTTGCCCGATCTTGATATCCAAACTATCGGGTTGCTGTTTACTTACGATTGTTGCCGTTCTTTTTTTATGATTTGTTTTTTTTACCGGTTCTTTTTTTGTTTGTGGTGCAAATGCAAAGAAGCTGAGCAGGAGAAGAATTGTTTTCATCTGTAATTATTAATTGAAAGGTTGAATGTACAACACACCCGGTTTTTATTTACAATCGAAATGAAAAATCAATGAAAAGATGCCATGAAGCTGCTTTCCGTTTGCCTGAAACAACCGATATTTGCAACTCTTTTCTTCACGGCAGCCAACCAAAAATAAATGAAAGATTTTCAATACATCACAGGTTCTCATCCGCAATACATTGAGAGTTTGTACAATGATTTTGTGAAAGATCCCAACAGCGTTGATCCTGAGATGAAAAAATTCTTTGAGGGTTTTGATTTTGCTGTTTCATCTGTTAAACAAAATGGCACTTCAACTACCGCTAAAGACGGGACAGGTCCGTTCAGCACTACACAATCTGGAATTGATTGGATGAGGGAGATCATGGCCTACCGTATGATTCTCGGCTATCGTAACAAAGGTCATCTGCTGGCAAAAACAAATCCCATCCGCAAACGGAAAGACCGTGGCGCAAATATTGAACTGAAGTTTTATGGTTTTACCGAAGCTGATCTTGATAAAGAATTTCATGCCGGTCAGTTGATTGGTCTTGGTACAACTACATTAAAAAATATTCAAACTCACCTGGAGAAATGCTATGCTTCTCATGTGGGAATTGAATTCAAATACATCAGTGATCAAACGAAGGTTGATTTCCTTACTAATGCAATGGAAAAAGAATTTCATCAGCCATTGCCATTAAAAAAAAGAAAACGCATCCTGGAAAAACTGAACCAGGGTGTAATGTTTGAAAAATTTCTTCACACCAAATACATCGGGCAAAAACGTTTTTCATTGGAAGGTGGTGAAACAACCATTGCTGCATTAGATGCAATCATCAGCACTGCTGCCGACAATGATGTGCATGAAGTGGTGATTGGCATGGCTCATCGTGGACGGCTGAATGTGCTGGCCAACATCATGGGTAAAACATACCAGCAAATTTTCAGTGAGTTTGAGGGAACCGCCAAGCTTGATCAAACAATGGGCAGCGGTGATGTAAAATATCACATGGGTTATGGAAGTGAAGTGGAAACATTGGATGGAAAAACTGTTCACCTGAAATTAATGCCCAACCCATCACATCTTGAAGCGGTAGATCCGGTTGTTGTTGGTTTCAGCAGGGCCAAGGCCGATGTGATGTATCAAAGCAATTATGATAAAATATTACCCATCTTAATTCATGGTGATGCGTCGGTTGCAGGGCAGGGTGTTGTATATGAAGTGTTGCAGATGAGTTATCTGAAAGGATATTACACCGGTGGCACCATTCATTTTGTCATCAATAACCAGATTGGTTTTACAACCGATTTTGATGATGCAAGAAGCGCCGATTACTGTACTTCATTAGCAGCAATGGTGCAGGCGCCTGTGCTGCATGTAAATGGTGACGATGCGGAAGCAGTTGTAAAATGTGTGGAGATTGCAACACGTTACCGCCAGGAATTTAACAGCGATGTGTTTATTGATATGGTTTGTTACCGCAAGCACGGGCATAATGAAGGTGATGACCCCAAGTTTACACAACCGCATTTATATGCATTGATTGAAAAGCATCCCAACCCCCGGGAAGTTTATACAAATTATTTACTGGAAAATGGAGAAGCCGATGCAAAAGAACTGGCAAAGGAAATGGAGAAAAAATTCTGGAGCGATCTGCAGGAACGTTTGGATGAAGTAAAACAAAATCCCCTTCCGTATCATTACCAGGCGCCGGAACTGGCATGGAAAAGTTTACGCAGGGCAACGGCTGATGATTTTATCCAATCACCAAGAACTGCGATAAGTGAAACTGATTTTGATAAAATATTTCAGTCAATCATGAAATGGCCCGCTGATTTTAAACCATTAAAAAAAGTTGAGAAAATCATTGCCGATAAAATTAAATTATACAACAGTGAAAAAAAGATTGATTGGGCAACGGGTGAATTGATGGCCTATGCAAGTCTGTTGCTGAATGGAAAAGATGTGCGTATGAGCGGACAGGATGTGCAGCGTGGTACATTCTCACATCGCCATGCTGTATTGCGTGATGAGGTAACGGATGAAGCATACAATCGTTTGAATCATATTGAAGGGGCAACCGGTCATTTCAGAATTTATAATTCATTACTGAGTGAATATGGTGTGCTTGGTTTTGAATATGGTTATGCAATGGCTAATCCCGATGCATTGGTGTTGTGGGAAGCTCAGTTTGGTGATTTTTGCAATGGTGCACAAACCATGATTGATCAGTTTATTGCAGCAGGCGAACAAAAGTGGAACCGTATGAATGGAGTTACCATGCTGTTGCCGCATGGTTATGAAGGACAGGGGCCTGAACACAGCAGTGCAAGAATGGAACGTTTTTTACAAATGTGTGCTGAGTTGAATCTTGTGATAACCAACATTACAACATCTGCAAATTTTTTCCACGCTTTACGCAGGCAAATTGCATGGCCTTTCCGTAAACCATTGATCAACTTTGCACCCAAAGCCAATCTCCGCCATCCGGGAACTTATTCTTTGAAAGAAGAATTTTTAAGCGGCGGGTTTAAAGAAGTAATTGATGACCCAACCAATCCCGATGCTGCACAAGTAAAGAAAGTATTCTTCTGCAGTGGTAAAATGTATTATGATCTGGCCGAAAGAAAACAAAAAGATAATCGCAGGGATGTTGCCGTTATCCGTTTGGAACAGATCTATCCTTTGCCTTTTCAGCAACTGGAAAACCTGTATCACAAGTACAATAAAGCAACCTGGTTCTGGGTACAGGAAGAACCGCAGAATATGGGCGCTGCGTGGTTCCTGCAAATGAATTTAAAGAACATCAATTTTGGTGTCATCAGCAGGCAGGCATCTGCATCCACTGCAACAGGTTTTAATAAGATTCATCAACAAGAGCAGGGAGAAATTATTGATACTGCATTTAATATTTAATTTGCATACGTATTTAAAGAGATTTTAATTTCAAATTGAAACCGCATTATTATGATTGATATAAAAGTTCCCGTAGTAGGTGAGTCCATCAGTGAAGTAACCTTATTAAAATGGACAAAACCAAATGGCGCATGGGTAGAAAGAGATGAAGTGATTGCTGAACTGGAAAGCGAAAAAGCAACCTTTGAAATTAATGCTGAAAAGGCTGGCATTTTGAAGCATGGCGCAGTTGAAGGTGATACAATAAAGATTGGTGATGTTGTTTGCCATATTGATGAAACGGCTGCAAAGCCGGAAGCTGTAATCGTTGAAGTAATGTCTTCTGCTTCTGAAAAAGCAGTGGGTGTACAAAGCCCCCCTTCAGGGGATGGGGGCATTAAAGCATCTCCTGTAGCTGCAGCAATCATTGCCGATAAAAAAGTTGATCTGCAAACCATCAAGGCATCAGGCAAAGGTGGAAAAATTTTGAAAGACGATGTGTTGCAGGCAATCTCAAATCCGGGTAAAATTCAATTCAAGGGCACTGATATAAACAGCCGCAATATTCGCAGAGAGAAAATGAGCAACCTGCGTAAAACCATCAGCAGGAGATTGGTGGAGAGTAAGAATACAACGGCTATGTTAACCACTTTTAATGAAGTGGATATGAGCCGCATCATGGACATTCGCAGCAGGTATAAAGACAAGTTTAAAGAACTGCATGGCGTTAATCTTGGGTTCATGAGTTTCTTTGCAAAAGCATGTGCCATTGCTTTAAGTGAATGGCCTTCTGTAAATGGCACTATTGATGCAGAAGAAATTATTTATCATGACTATGCTGATATTTCTATTGCCGTTTCAACTCCACGGGGTTTAACGGTTCCTGTTATGCGTAATGTTGAAAGCATGAGCATGGCTGATGTAGAGAAGAAAGTGGTGGAGCTTGCAGGAAAAGCAAGAGATAATAAATTAACCATGGAAGAATTAACCGGTGGTACATTTACCATTACCAATGGTGGTGTATTTGGTTCTTTGATGAGCACACCTATTATTAATTTACCGCAAAGTGCTATCTTGGGAATGCATAAAATCCAGGAGAGGCCAATGGCAGTGAACGGGCAGGTTGTAGTTCGGCCCATGATGTATTTAGCATTGAGTTATGATCACCGAATTATAGATGGAAGAGAGAGTGTGAGCTTTTTAGTGAGAGTGAAAGAATTACTGGAAAATCCGGAGCTGTTGCTCTTTGGAAAAGATCCGGTAAAAACTCTGTTGGAAGTATAAAACACCTCGTAACTTCTAACGGTTAGTTGCATGAGTGCGTCCCGATTTTATTTTTACGGGACGCTTTTTTATTTAAAACATGATGCCATGAATTATTTCTTTTCTTTGCAAACATGAGCCGCTATCATTCTTACATTAACTCTTCTAAAGAAATCCTGTCGGCTTATACCGGTGCAGAACCATTTGCTTCTTTTATCAAAAAACAATTTGCAGCCAATAAAAAATTCGGGAGCAGGGACAGGAAACAGATCACTCATCTTTGTTATTGCCGGTTCCGTATGGGAAAGGCATTTGTAACTGTTGCAATGGAAGAGAAACTTTTAATTTCCTTTTTTCTTTGTTCAACAGAAGGGAATGATGTGCTGGCAAACCTGAAACCTGAATGGAATGAAAAAGTAAATCTGGGCTTTGAAGATAAGTTGGAACTTATCAATTACCCGTTCGATGCTGCTCAACTGTTTCCATTTACTGATGAATTGAGTAATGGAATTGATGTTGGTGAATTTGCATTAAGCCATTTCATACAGCCTGATCTTTTTTTACGCATCCGGCCGGGTCAAAAAGAAAAAGTGGTCAGCAAATTAAATGCGGCAGAACTTTCTTTTCAATTGATTGGCGATAGTTGTATCGCATTGCCCAATGCAACAAAAATTGAAGATGTTAT
Source organism: uncultured Chitinophagaceae bacterium (assembly GCA_947085245.1). Lineage (GTDB taxonomy): Bacteria > Bacteroidota > Bacteroidia > Chitinophagales > Chitinophagaceae > Lacibacter. Next base: position 21,618 of record CAMTVU010000039.1, read on the forward strand.
TTTGTTGAATAAAGAAGCGGTTGTTCAGGATTACAGTTCACAAAGGGTGGGGGAGTTGCTGAAAACTATCAATTATCAATCATCAAATAATCAATTTTCAGTTTGGGATTGCTGTGCAGCCAGTGGCGGCAAATCAATGATGGTTTATGATTTGATGCCCAATATAGAATTAACCGTATCAGATATCCGTAATTCCATTCTTACGAATTTGCAAAATCGTTTTGCAGAAGCAGGAATCAAAAAGTACAACAGCTTTGTTGCTGATCTGTCTGACTCATCATTTGTATCTCATCATTCATCTTATGATTTAATGATTGCTGATGTTCCCTGCAGCGGCTCCGGTACATGGGGAAGAACACCGGAGCAATTACAATTTTTTTCTGCAACTAAAATTGAAGAATATGCATCGCTGCAAAAGAAGATTGTTTGCAATGTGGTTCCTTATATAAAAAAGAATGGATTCCTTTTATATATTACCTGCTCTGTGTTTAAAAAAGAAAATGAAGATGTGGTTGATTTCATCAAACAAAATTTTCAATTGGAGTTAATTGAAATGAAAGTGCTGAAAGGGTATGATCAAAAAGCGGATACCATGTTTGCAGCACTGCTGAAAAAAAACTAAGATAATAGTAGTTGTCTTTACATCATTTAAATTGTCCATCTTACCAATGCATCTGAAATGCTTAGCTGTTAAAGACCATATTTATTTTAATGCCTGGCCTCCCTCTCCTTTGGAGAGGGAACGAGGGTGAGGTCTACTGTTTCACAAATTCTTTCACGGCATACTGTTTGCCGTTTTGCAGCAATACGATAATATAATTTCCTTTGGCTAATCCTGCAACGGGTATATTGTGTGTTACCGTGCCGGTTGGTTTATTATAATCCTGTTTCCAAATAAGCTGGCTTTGTGCATTGAATAGTTGAATGGTAATTCCTGTAATGCTGCTCTGTTCTGTAAACTTTAATGCAAGTGTTGATTGAGCAGGATTGGGAAACAGTTGAATGAGTTTAGAACGATTAGTGAGATCATTCACATTGGTTGTTGAACATGCAGATAACAACGTTATTGTAGCTGAGTCAATTGCATATTCTTCAAAGCTTGCAG
>CAMTVU010000040.1:0-35897 GCA_947085245.1 uncultured Chitinophagaceae bacterium
CTACAATTTAATGTACTTACTTTTTAGTTTTTGCTGTCTCATTCCATTCAACTTTCTGCAGTTGAATGTAGATTAACTGCGCCCTGTCTTATACAGACCTTACTCCTCCCCCAAAAAAAAATGATTTCAAAATTTTTACCGGTACTTTTGGTTATCAGTTTTTCACAAACCTTATGGCCTATTATTCCATTACCAACCACCACCACTTGCATATGCTTTACTGTTTCAAAAATTCAACAATAATGGCATGAAGCAATCGCATAATAATATATTCTATGTAGTACTATTTATAAGACGACTGCATTAAATCACAGTATTAATTGATTTATATGATAAAATAAGACTGCTTTCTTTAATTTTAATCTTATTTTCATTATTACTGTTTATGAAGGGGGCAATTCTTATTTTAGTTGGTGCAGGGCCGGGCGACCCTGAGTTGATTACGCTAAAAGCCATACGCACCCTGGAAAAGGCCGATGTTATACTGTATGATGCCTTGGCAAACGAGGTTTTGCTTGATTACGCCCCTTCACATTCAATAAAAAAATTTGTTGGCAAAAGATATGGGTGCCATGCTCTGTCGCAAGAAGAGATAAACACATTAATAGTGGAATATGCACGTACCTATAAGCACATAGTCAGGTTAAAAGGTGGCGATCCGTTTGTTTTTGGAAGAGCTCAGGAGGAATTAGCCGCAGCCAGAGAAGCAGGAATTGAAGTTGAGATCATTCCCGGAATTTCCAGTGCTATCGCCGTACCGGCTATGCAAATGATACCACTTACCTGCCGCGGCATTAATGAAAGCTTTTGGGTTACCACAGGCACCACCCAATCTGGTAATATATCAGAAGATATCAAACTTGCTGCACAGTCATCGGCAACTGTAATTATTCTGATGGCAATGAGTAAGCTGGAAGCAATTATGGATATTTTTAAACTTTATGGGAAAGAAGAAACACCTGTTGCAATCATTCAAAATGGTACAACGCCCGAAGAAAAAATGATTATTGGAAACGTAAAAGATATTTTCTTCAAAGCGGAGTTTGCCGGCTTAAGTAATCCTGCTGTAATTATCATAGGAGAAGTTGTTCGCCTTCATCCATCATTACTCAAATCAACTGTAAGGCAACAAATAAACAGATTTATTTCTTAAAAAGGAGAAGACTAACTGTAAGGCATGGCCGATTGGGTTAATATTGCAACATTAACCCTGAATAACAATGCATATATGAAACAAAATAAAACAAACTGCGATCTCCAAAGTTGCACATTATGCAAACAGTGTCTTACAGATTGGTTGCCCGCCGTTGATTTCAACCGTAAAAGTTTTCACTTTAAAAAAGGAGAACTATTATTCAGGGAAGGGGAAGAAGTAACCGGTATGTATTTCATAAATACCGGCTTGGTGAAAGTTCATAAAAAATGGGGAAACGATAAAGAGCTGATTTTACGGCTGGCAAAAGACGGAGATATTGCGGGTCACAGGGGATTGGGGAGTGATACTATCTACCCTGTTTCAGCAACAGCTTTAAAGCCAACTGATGTTTGTTTTATTGATCTTGATTTTTTCAACAGCACCTTAAAAGTTAATCATGAATTTCTTTACCAACTGATGATGTTCTTTGCTTCAGAACTCAAAGAATCAGAAAAAAGAATGCGTAACCTTGCTCACATGCCTGTTAAGGGAAGGATTGCAAATGCATTGCTTTTTTTAAAACAAAAATTCGGCACCGATGAAAAGGGCTATATTAATATTACTTTAAGCCGGCAAGATCTTGCATCTTACACAGGAACAACGTACGAAACTCTTTTCAGGATGTTGAATGAAATGACTGAAGAAAACTTATTAAAAACAAATGGCAAGCAAATTCAAATTTTGAAGGATGAGCAATTGCTGAAGTACACACTGGCTGAATAACAACTTATTACGACGATGCTGTTAAATGACCCTGTTTACGATTCCGGGGTTATAAATTATCGCATTCATTATAGAAGTAATTGATTTATTTTACAGTTTCAATTACATGTGGTATCAATTTCTTAATATTTTTTTCTTCGTTTTCCACACAGTCTTTACAATGTTCAATATTGTGGGCTGGATATTTCCTAAAACACGAAGATTACATTTAATTACACTTTCACTAACAGCATTCTCCTGGTTTATATTGGGAATATGGTATGGATGGGGCTATTGTTTTTGTACACACTGGCATTGGGATGTACGGCAAAAACTGGGTTATACTGATGAATCAAATTCCTACATTCATTTTCTGATATTGAAACTAACGGGGATCAATTTCCCCATACAACTTGTAGAAAATGTAACATTAGCCGTTTTTCTGTTAAGTTTTATTCTCAGTATCTGGTTTAATATTAACTATAAAAAGGTAAAGCGTACAATTTAGCTTATGTGTTTGCAGCAGATATTACAATTACCAAAAAAGAAATAATTGAAAATTAACAGGGGGGCAGCAACTTCCCTAAAATAAACTGCAGCTATTAAAAAATATGTTGGACTCTTTTAAAAGTAGTGTAAGAAAAACTGAAAGGAAAGTATAGGAAGGTTTTATTGAATTAACTGTTTGCTTTTTATGTTTTTTAAACCAAATAAACTTATTGCTGTTTTACTTTTTCTTTAATATGGTCAACAGTTTCATTAATTTTTTCGCCAACTTTCTTTACATCTTTTTTAAAAGGTTCAATGACTTTCTTTTTTAAGGTATCCCCTGCGGCTTCAATTAATTTTCCACCCTTACTCTGCAGTGTATCCACTGCTTCATTTGCTTTCTCCTGCGCTTTATCTATCAGGCCTGTTGTATCAGCAGCCTCAGCTGCTTCAGACTTTTCCTTGTCAGTCTTATTTTCTGCTTCATTATTGCAGGCCATTACTACAGCAGTGAAAAGGAATAATGCAAGTAATTTTTTCATATGCATTTTTTTTAAAAGTGTACCCCCCTGATTAACTTTAGAACGCCAGTAAAATAATATTATTTTTTTCTGAAAAACAATCGAATGGGAGTTCCGGTAAAATTAAACGTTTTCCTGAGTTGGTTCTCCAGGTAATTTTTATAGGGTTGTTTTACATCATCCGGATGGTTACAGAAAAAAGCGAAAGAAGGAACCTGTGTAGGTAATTGTGTAGAGTACTTAATACTTACAGGCACACCTCTTACAACGGGCGGATGAAAAGCCTGGATTGCTTTTTGAACCATTTCATTTAAATCGGAAGTAGCAATTTTCCGTTGCCTGTTTTCTACAACCTGCAATGCAGCCTCAATAGCCTGCATGATCCTTGTTTTTTCAGTTGCAGAAATAAACAGGATGGGAATATCATTGAATGGCGCCAAACGACTCTTCAATTCCTTTTCATAATCACGGGCCGTGTTGGTTTCTTTTTCCACAAGGTCCCACTTGTTCACCAGCATTACAATTCCCTTTCCCTTTTTTACAGCCAGTGAATAGATATTTAAATCCTGTTGTGAAATTCCTTTCTCAGCATCAATGATCAATAAACAAACATCAGCTTCATCCATTGCACGGATGGCACGGATCACAGAATAAAACTCCAGATCTTCATTCACTTTTGTTTTACGCCTTATGCCGGCAGTATCAATCAGTATAAATTCTTTATTGAAAAGGTTGTAGTGTGTGTGTGTGGTATCTCTTGTTGTGCCTGCAATATCACTCACAATAGCCCGCTCTTCGCCAAGTAGGGCATTGAGCAAAGATGATTTGCCAACGTTTGGCTGACCAATGATTGCAATTTTTGGAATACTTGTTTCAGATTCATCTGTATCTTCAGTGGGGATCAGTTCAGCAATTGCATCCAGTAATTCACCGCTTCCGCTACCCGTCATACTGCTGATGAAAAAGATCTTCTCAAAACCCAATGCATAAAATTCACTTGCTTCCAATAAACGTTCATGATTATCAACTTTATTAACAGCAAGGAAAACGGGTTTGTTGGAACGGCGAAGTACTTTTGCCATAGCATCATCCAGATCAGTGATCCCGGTTGCAGCATCGCACATAAAAACTACAGCATTGGCTTCATCTAATGCAATGATAACCTGCTTGCGGATCTCTGTTTCAAAAATATCGGAACTGTCAGGTACAAAACCACCTGTATCTACAAGGTTAAAAGACTTTCCGTTCCAATCGGCTACTCCGTACTGGCGGTCACGTGTAACACCGCTTACATCATCCACAATAGCTTTCCGTTCCTGCAATAAACGATTGAAGAATGTACTTTTTCCCACATTGGGCCTGCCCACAATTGCAACGGTAAAACCTGCCATAATAAAATTATAAAGTTGGCGAAGGTACTGATTTAAAAAGTAAGAAGACGGCATTGGCCGTCTTCCATTTGAATAAATTGCTCAAAGCTGCTTATTTCACTTCCTTTTCTTTTACTGAATTATAGTACTCAATGAATTTAATAACGTCTTCTTCTTTTTTCAGATTCAGTTTATTTTCATTAACCCAATCCTGCAAACTATAGGCCCCAGGTAATTGTTCAAAAAGTACATCCCGTGAAAGGCGATTCAATCTCCCGCACTGATTTTTAACCTGCACAAAATAATAAGTGTAATCTTTAAAAAAATAATATTTAGGCATGCCGCCGCCGCCTTCAGACTGTGCAAGTTCTTTACGGCGGTATTTAATAAGTATAGCATACCCTGAATGAAACACTTCTGCAAAGTCATTAACCTTCATGTCATTGATGCGCAAGTTTGGTACAAAATTTAAATAAACAGCTTTAACATCATTTCCGGCAGCCGAAGAATGAACAATAACTTTTCTTACAATCTCTTTGTCAGCAACCATTGGCTTATCACCCTGCATGAAATATATTTCCCCTGTTGCAAGATTCAATAAAACAGGTCTCTCACCAATTAATTCATTTTTATTGTTGTACAACGAGGCAGGCATCCATTGATCAGTCAGAAAGGGGGAACCTTTAATCTGTTCATAAGGAATTCCGTTTACGGAATTAACAGCCCCATAGTACATACTCAACTGGAAATTACCTCCGCCATTACTTACCAGATCGAAACCCGGTTGAGAGAAAAGCTGATTGACTGAAATAAGAAGGTAAACAAACAGAATAGATATTTTCATTTTCATAAATGTAGCTTTATGTTAAACATGATTTATTACTAAAAGTATCCATATTCTTTTAAAAACAGATCTGAATCTCTCCATTTAGGTTTTACTTTAACAAAGAGTTCAAGAAATATTTTCGAGTTTACAAATTTTTCAATTTCAACCCTTGCCTGGCTGCCCAGTTTCTTAATCATTTCGCCATTCTTTCCAAGTAAAATTGCCTTCTGCGTTTCACGTTGTACAATAATTTCGGCTGAAATTTTAATAAGTGTCTGTTTCTCTTTGTATTCAGTTACAATAACGGTAGTATGATAAGGTATCTCATCTGAAAAGAGCTCATATATTTTTTCCCGTATTAATTCCGCAACAAAAAATCTTGTACTTAAATCAGTTAACTGGTCTTCTTCAAAAAAAGGTTCCCCTTCCGGTAAAAATACAAGGATTTCTTTCAAAAATGATTTGATATTAATACCTGACAAAGCAGAAACAGTAACCACTTTCTTACAATACGGTTTACTTTCAAAAAAATGTTTTGCCTCTTCCAGTTTAGCTGTATCTACCAAATCAATTTTATTCAACACAAGTATGCAGGGTACGTTTAATTTCATGGAAGCAAACAGTTCATCATTCTCCTGCCAGTTATCTTTAATATCCAATATCAATAAAGCCACATCTGCATCTTCCAGTGCACCTTTTACACTGGCCATCATTTTTTCATGAAGCTTGTATTTGGGATCAATGATACCCGGTGTATCAGAAAGAATAATCTGGTATTCTTTGGTTGTAAGAATTCCTTTAATCCTGTGACGGGTTGTTTGAACTTTTGAAGATACGATTGCCAATTTTTCACCCAGCAGGGCATTGAGCAATGTGCTTTTACCGGCATTGGGTTTTCCAAAAATATTTACAAATCCAACTTTCATAATTTGATGCGTAACATAAAAATAAAAAATCCCCCGCTTTGCGGAGGACTTTTGTTGCGAAGGGGAGGATCGAACTCCCGTCCGCCTGCTGGCGGATATGAGCCTCCAAGTCTACCGCTTCTCTATCAATGATCTGATAAAAAGTCTTCCCTGTGCCGATTTCAACTGCTTTTCCCTTTTCAGAGCTGCAGATTTTTCTTGATACTCCTCAGAATAAACAATAATCCACGGACGAAATTTTATTGTCCAGCCTTTTTTGCCTAACTCATTATGCGACTTAAATCTTTCTTCCAGATTTGAAGTCATTCCAACATAAATCCTGTTGTACTTTTCCGAATACAAAACATAGACGTTGAACATAATAAGAAAGGCCCTACAAGGGCCTTAGTTGTTGCGAAGGGGAGGATCGAACTCCCGACCTTCGGGTTATGAGCCCGACGAGCTACCGCTGCTCTACTTCGCGGAATGGACGGCAAAAGTAAGGGTTAATTGCTTTGCACCCAAAACAAAGAGACAGAACTTTTCTTCTGCCTCTTTCCTTTTCTTTGTTTTTGCTGAATTTATTTTGAATTTCTTTTCTTTACACTGGATGCGCCAATGGTTTTGAAATCACTAATTAATGCACTGCCTTTGTACTCTACTTCGCTTGCTCCGCTGGCATTTACTTTCAGATCTTTATTTACCGTAATCCTGATATCCGAAGCTCCAAATGCTTCTGCTTTACAATTTTCTGTAATAAGATCAAAGCCTTTAAAATCACTGGCACCCCTAACTTTTATTTCAAGATTTGTTACTCTTCCCCTGATGTTTGAATCGGATGCCCCATTCTGTTCAAAAACCAAATCTGTATAATTCAATTCACCTTTTAAACTGGAAGCTCCATTTAAACTTACTTTGAGTTTGCTGCCTTTCAACTCTCCATCAATTTTTACATCACATGCACCTGATACTTCCAAAAAATCAAGATTCTTTACAGAAATATAGGCTTTCAGTTTCCTGTTTTCATTACTCCATTTCCATACGCTTTCATTATCATACCAAATACGCAGAATGCCATTGGTCACTTCTGTTTTAATACGGCTGTTTAACTTTTCATCGCTTGCACTTACTACTACTGCTTCCTGATTTCCCTGTTGAATGATGAGATCAAAGGCGTTGGATATTTTGATACCATGAAAACTGCCAACCGTTCTTACCTCGGCATTTTTATCATTGATCACCATCACATCCTGTGCAACAATAGCTGTGAAAGTTGCAACCAATAAAATAACAAACAACAATATCTTTTTCATATGTTCATTTTTAATTTTTTTAATTGCCATATAGTATATCCATAAAAATTATCATCGTCCCGCCTTTTGCGGGAGTATAAATTAGCTCGATAATTTTTATGGATATTTCATGTGTTTAGTTTTACCTGTGAAGATTAATCATCGGTACGGCGAATGACAGCACCGATATTCGTTTCCACTTCGCTGATCTTTCCGGTTCCTTTATAATAGATACTTCCACCGGTTGAAGCATACAATTTCATTTCCTCATTCACCATCACTTCTACTTTTGCACCTGAGGTAGAACGGATATCAGCTTTTCCTGCTGCTAATGAGTAAGCTTCCATTCTTGCGCCGCTGTTGGCACTTACATTAAATGTACCAACCGAACCTGAGATGATTGCTCTTGCCCCACTTTCAATTTCAACAATCAACTTACCCGCTTCAATATTACCTTTAAAAGACGCACCGGATTTAAAATACAAACTAAGTGCATCTTCTTTAATTACACCATCAACCTTTATTAAACTGCCGGCTGTTGCGGTAAGTTTATCCAATGTTTTAACTGATACATATACTTTCAGTTTTTTTCCGGAGCTGGTCCAGTCGGCAAATGATTCACGGTCGTAATAAATTTTCAGCAAGCCGTCTTCCACTTCTGTTTTTAACCGGGATTTATATTCATCACGGGAAGCGCTCACCACCACTGTTTCTTCCGTTGACTGTGTAAGATAAAGATCAATACCATCTGTTACTTTAATTGAACGGAAAGGTTTCACTAATCTTTTTTCGGCATTGGGATCTTCAATTTTTGTTTCCTGTGCTGTGGTAAACAGGAAAGATGATAAGGCAATCAGTCCCAAAATCACTTTCTTCATGATTTGTGTTTTGTATGATACGATAACCTTAAAGAGAATGTTACAGAAATGCCAAAAAAATTTATCTTTGCACTGTTAAAAAGCGGCGAAGCCGGTTTTAACACAGATTCCCCGGGGTGCTATTCTCCTGCTGCAGGCGGGAGGGGCTGAGATTAAACCCGTAGAACCTGATCAGGGTAATGCCTGCGCAGGGAAGGAGGCTTCTTTATTTTCCTCTTTTCGTTTCGCAGCATTTCCGTTTCAATTTTTTAACTGTAAAAAGTAAATGATGATGAAAAAATTGATGCTGGGAATGTTGGTGATTGTATCACAACAAATTTCAGTGGCTCAGTACAAACTGAGCGGAAAAGTGAACGACGGAGAAACAAACTCTCCACTTGAAAACGCTACTGTAGAAATTAACCAAAAAGCAGTAACGCAAACAAACAGTGCCGGTGTGTTCAGCACCAGCCTTTCAAAAAAAGGAACCTATCGTATCCGCATCAGCAACGTTGGATACAAAACATGGGAACAGGAGATTGTTGTTTCAGAAAAAGAAACCCATCTCAATTTCTCACTTGAACGGCAAAACCTGTTTTTAAAACCTATTGAAGTAACTGCTATCCGTGCCGGCGACCGAATGCCTTTCGCTAAAACCAATCTCAACAAAAAAGAAATTGAGAAGATGAATCTTGGACAGGATCTTCCATTTATCATCAACCAAACAGCTTCTGTTGTTGTAAACTCTGATGCAGGCAATGGTATTGGATATACAGGCATCCGCATCAGGGGAACAGATGCTACAAGGATCAATATGACGTTGAACGGAATTCCTTACAATGATCCCGAAAGCCAGGGCATTTATTTTGTTGATTTACCTGATTTCGCTTCTTCTGTAAGCAGTATTCAAATTCAGCGGGGCGTTGGTACTTCTTCCAACGGTGCCGGTGCTTTTGGTGCAACACTCAACCTCAGCACCAATGAATTCAATGAAAAACCTTATGCCGAACTGAATAATGGTTTTGGAAGTTTTAATTCTTTTCGACAAACCATTAAAGCAGGAAGCGGTTTAATGAGCAATCATTTTACAGTTGATGCAAGATTATCGTTTATAAACAGTGATGGATTTATTGACAGAGCAACTTCCAATCTCAGTTCACTCTATTTCTCCACTGCATACATCAACAAAAAGACTTCGCTCCGTTTCAATGCATTTACCGGTAAGGAAAAAACTTACCAGGCATGGAATGGAATTCCTGAAGCAAAGCTGAAACGCAATGATGCCCAACTTGAAAATCATTACTGGAACAATTATGATTCTTACAGTACCAAAGAGGATTCATTGAATTTGTTTGATGCCGGCAACAACCGAACGTACAATGTTTTTACGTACAAGAATCAAACAGATAATTACAGGCAGGATCATTACCAGCTTTTCTTTAATCATGAACTGAACAAACAATGGAGTATCAACACTGCCTTCTTCTTAACCCGTGGCCGTGGTTATTATGAAGAATACAAGCGTGATGAAAAGCTGAAGAATTATGGTTTCCCTTATTTTGTGCAAAGTGGTGATACCATTCGCAAAGCAGACCTTATTCGCCAGCTATGGTTGGATAACTGGTTTTACGGAACTACATTTTCTGTTCAGTATAAAAAAGACAAAGATCAGTTAACCATTGGCGGCGCATATACACGTTACAAAGGTTTGCACTATGGCAAAGTAATATGGAGTGAAGTGGCTTTGCCGAAAGATCATAAATGGTATAACCTCGATGCGTATAAAAATGACTTTTCCATTTATACAAAATATCAGCATCGCCTAACTGCCAGTTGGGAAGCATTTGCTGATGTACAATACCGAACGGTTACACATACCATCAACGGTTTCAGGAAAAATCCAACGTTGAAACTGGATAATCAATTCAACTTCTTCAATCCAAAGCTTGGTATTTCTTATGCTGATAACAAAGGATGGCTGGGCTTTGCATCTTTCAGTGTTGGCAATAAAGAACCCAACCGTGAAGATTTTGAAGCAGGTGTTAATCAACAACCCAAACATGAAACACTGTATGATCTTGAATTGAATATTGAGCATCGTACAGGAATTTACAGTTGGAGTGTAACGGGTTATTACATGTACTACAAAAATCAATTGGTGTTAACAGGGCGCATTAATGATGTAGGTGCTTATACAAGAATAAATATTCCTGAAAGTTTTCGTGCAGGTGCTGAATTGCAGGCAACTGTAAAACCAATAACCTGGTTCAATGCAACTGCCAATTTAACTTTGAGCAGCAACCGCATTATCAACTTTACGGAGTTTGTAGATGATTATGATAATGGCGGACAAAAAGAAAATTTCTTCAACTCTGCGCCCCTCTCCTTTTCACCCGATGCCATTGCAGGTGTAACATTCAATTTTATTGCGGTGAAAAATGGAGAAATCAGTTTGCTGAATAAATATGTATCACTCCAGTACTTAGATAACACAGGCAATGAAGCAAGAAGTATTGATCCCTTCTTTGTTTCTGATCTGCGTTTGAGTTATGGTATTCGCCTGAAGCAAATCAAAGAAATCAATCTTGTATTTCAACTCAATAATGTGTGGAATAAATTGTATGAAGCCAATGGGTATTCCTTCAGTTATATCTATGGTGCACAAACCATTACTGAGAATTTTTATTACCCAATGGCTGGAAGAAATTTCATGGCGGGGATTACTATAAAACTATAACAACTAAAAGAGGAGGCTGTCTCATAAATAAACTTTTGGAGATTTTATTCGGATCCCTGATGGAGAACCGAAGTCGTTTAAGCAAATCTCAAGAGCTTTATTTATTTATCAGACAGCCTCCTCTATATATAAAAACCGCTGTGCAACTCTCTATCTCCATCTCTTTGTGTTGAAAAATTAAACGTTAAACTTCTCTCTCCACGCAAGCATCCCACCCGTAACATTCACTACATTTTCAAACCCTAATGTTTCAGCAAACATGCAAGCCTGTCCGCTGCGGTTACCACTGCGGCAATAGAAGATCACTTCCCTGTCTTTTAAATCTTCCAGCACTTCCACATCCATATTTTTAATATTACCCAATGGATGAAGAATACCCCCGATATTAAATTCTTCATGTTCATTCGGTTCACGAACATCCACAATATTCAGTTCTTCACCGGCATCCATTCTTGCTTTTAATTCTTCAACAGTAATTGTGTTCATAAAAAACATTATTATTCTAAAGTGTTGTAATAGTAATTTATTTTCAATAAAAAACTTTGTGAGCTTAGTGTAAATCTTCGTGTTCTCAGCGCTACCTGAAAATCGCTGAAGTAATGCTGTAACACAAAGAACGCAAAGTATGCACAAAGATCACAAACCTGTCTGTAATTATGTGTTTCTTTAATATCGCAACACTTCAATTTTTAATATTCATTTCCTTTTTTTTCAACAACAGGTTTTTGTTTTTGTGTTGTATCCATTTTTGATTTATCCATACTGATCCACAAATCCATCAACTGTCCGCCACGGATACGGATGGGTCTTCCTTCCTCATCTCTTCTGGGTGGGCTTTGTTTAATCACAAACGCATTTGAACTGTCGCCCACTGCACCCTCAACAATTACTGCACCCAGCAACAATTCATTACTTTCTAAAAATATTTTTGCTTCGCCAAATGTCATCCCAAGTAAATCAGGCACCAGCATTTCCATTTGTTTAACACCGCCACCAATAACCAAACTGATGCGGCTTCCCATCGGAATTTTTGTTCCTGTTGTAATGATATTGCCATTGTACAATTGTTCCAGCACAGAACCCACAGCAAAATCAGGTCTTGTAGTTGTATCGCCCAACTTCAAACCCAATGTATTCAACTGTAATTGCACACTGCGATATGTTTGTCCAACAAAGTTAGGTACGTTCACCATAGGCGCCTGTGCACGGTTTACCGTTAAATAAACGGTACGGTTCACTTTCACCAATTGATTGGGGTCGGGTGATTGTTTTACTACTGAAAGCTTTGGCAAACTGTCGTAATACACACTATCCAGCACTTGTACTTCAAACCCCTGCGATTCCAGTAATTTCTTTGCCTCCTCAATATTTCTTCCTTTTATTTCGGGAACTTTCATGTACTCACCATGCTGAGTTATTTTATCAAGCAAAAGAAAGAAAAGAAAGAACACTGCCAAAGCAAGAGCAATAGCAATGACAAGATTTAGAAAAAAGGAGCGGTTGGTAATGAATTGAAACACAGAAATTGAATTTGTTTGCCGAATATCGGTAATTAAATTAAAAGCAATAAACAGATGAACTCAAACTGAAATTTTCATAACCCCAAACTAAAGTTTGGGGATTTGCTGACAAGAAAACGACCGGCTTCAGCCATGAAAAAAAATCAGGGCTAAAGCCATTTACCTTTTGTATTTCAGCTCCGGCCTGAAGGCCGGAGTTATGAAAAGCAGTATGGTTAACCGTTTGCATAAGCATTGAAAAGAACTTTGATTGTTATATTAAGAATTCCTGCTTGCCATCGCCTCATCTACCAAGGCTGAATAAAAGTCTTCCAGCTTCCAGCCCATAGCCCTCACCTGCTGCGGAACAATGCTTGCATCTGTTTGGCCCGGCACGGTATTGATCTCCAGCATAAACGGTTCATTTTTTTCTTCATTGTAGATAAAATCAATGCGTACCACACCGGCACAGTTTAATACTGCATATACTTTTTTTGCTGCTTCGCTTACTTTATGATAGATCTCATCACTTGCAACAGCGGGGGTTATTTCCGTGCTCTTGCCCTGGTATTTTGCAACAAAATCAAAAAACTCCATATCTGCATCAGCCTTCACTTCTGTCATGGGCATGGCAATAATTTCGCCTTTGTTTTTAAATACACCAATGGTAAACTCCCTGCCAACAATCATTTCTTCAATCAATACCTGGTCGTCTTCTTTAAAAGCTTTTTCAATAGCTGCTGCTAAATTTTCCTGCTTGCTCACTTTGCTCATACCAATACTGCTGCCGCCATTATTTGGTTTTACAAACACAGGAAATTGTAAATGGATGCTCCCCGCATCTATCTTTTCGTGTTTAAACAAGTGTACACTTTTTGCCACATTGATGCCGGCAAAAGCTGCCACTGCAACTGTATAACGTTTGTTGAATGTAATGGCAGATGTAGCTGCACTGCAGGAAGTATAAGGAAGGTTCAATGTATCAAAATAGCCCTGCAGCTTTCCATCCTCCCCGGGTGTGCCATGCATACCAATGAACACACAATCAAATTTTATTTTTTGCCCGGCAACCGTAATGGTGAAATCGTTTTTATCAACAGGCTGTTTGTTGTCATTGGCATCGGTGTATGTCCAACCTTCTTTTGTAATATCAATAACAAATACGTTGTATTTGCTTTTGTTTAAATGATTGTAAATGGTTTTGGCGCTTTTGTAGGAAATAACAGATTCGCCGCTGTACCCGCCCGTTACAAGGGCAATATTAAATGGTTTGTTCATGCAGATGATTTATTGTTTGCCACAAAGGCACTAAGTCGCAAAGGAACATAAAGTTGAAATCCTGTTTCTGTTTTCTGACTTCTTCATTACTCATTCTTCATTTCTTATTTCTCATTGCATCTTTAATCTTCTATCTATCGTATTCTTTCTATCTCTTCTTCTTTTCAATAACCTTGCCATCCTTCTGCATTACCCATTTCTCATTCTGCATTTCCACTAACTCCCGGGTTCCCTGTATCCAGCACAAATTTCCACTTCCCATCTTTCTGTTTTCGCCAGATGGAAACATAAGTTCCTTTCAACGTTGTATCCTTTGTTGCCACAGCATACACACCATACGTAAAACCCATGTCGTGCAGTGCCGATACATCACCACCATGCGGCTCCCATGTCATTGTAAAAGAAGTATCTTCCTGTGCCTGTAAGAATTTGATGACATCGCCTTCAACAATAGGCAAAAAGCCCGGGCGCAGCAACACAGCATCATCAGCAATATATTCAAGAAAAGCTTTTTTCATTCCGTTCTTTGCACTTGCCTCAGAAAAAGCATTGTCTGTATCCACCATTTCCTGCAGTGCCTCTTGAGAAGCAGCATCTTTCAATCCGTTTTTCCCTTCACCGGGTTTCTTAAAATCCCAACGGCAGGCAGTAAGCAGAGTTGCCATCATTACAACAAAAAACAAATTCTTCATACGTGCAAGATACTACTTGCCTTTTATTTTAATCTCCACAACACTGTACATTAAGAGCATTTTCAAATTACACTTTTCTTATTGTTATTGCAGGGGTTTTGTGTAAAGGGTATAAAAAGCAAGGTGAAGGTTTTCAAGCCCTCACCTTTTTTTTAACGGGAAATATCACCCGCTGTATTCAGGAATCGTTCTTACGGGAACTATCCATCGAGAAAAACCTTACGATCAATTATGTACAACAACAAACAGGTTCATTCATAGTTGATTTAAAAACCTCAGCTTGACCTTCCTCTCTACCGGAGAGGGAACGAGCCTGCCTGACGGCAGACAGGGGTGAGGCTTTAGCTGTGCAGTAATTCTTTGCGTGCCATCAACTGATCAACAGTTTCCTGGTATGCTTCATCGGGTACACAGCAATCAACCGGACAAACGCTGGCACATTGTGGTTCTTCATGAAAACCCTGGCATTCCGTACACTTGTTGGGTGTAATATAATATACGTCCATGCTTACCGGTGCATTCTTGGCAGTTGCATCTACAACCGAACCATCAATCAAAGTATAAGAACCTTTTACGGTTGTACCATCGGCCATGGCCCATTCAACACCACCTTCATAAATTGCATTGTTGGGACACTCGGGCTCACAAGCACCGCAGTTAATACATTCTTCTGTAATTTTTATTGCCATAATCTTTCAAAATTTTGGGATTAGATTAATTTACTTTTGCAGCTCAAATGTAAAATAAACCTTTGAATGAATTTACAACAAAGAGTAGAAATTTTAGAACAACTTCAACAATATATTTCTGCACAATCGCCGGAGTGGCAGGAAGCCAAACAAAAAGCATGTCAGTATAATAACTGGTTCACCCCCGAATTTACAGATCTGGCGGCCCATTCCATTGCTGCAGCGTTCTTACAAAAACACAACCTGGAACAATGGATCAGCCATTATCACCTCGATGATAACATCAGCCCAAAAACCATCGGCATTGTTATGGCCGGCAATATTCCACTTGTTGGCTTTCATGATTTTTTATGCGTATTCGTAAGCGGCCACAAACAGGTGTGCAAACTTTCAGGTAAAGATGATGTGCTGCTAAAACATCTTGTTGAAAAAATGATTGAATGGAACCCCGCAGTTGCAGAACGTGTAAGCTTTGCTGCCATGCTTAAAGATTGCGATGCTTATATTGCCACCGGCAGTGATAACAGTGCCCGTTACTTCGATTATTATTTTGGCCGCTACCCTTCTGTCATCCGCAGAAACCGCACCTCCGTAGCCATACTCACCGGTAACGAAACGGAAGAACAATTGTCTTTATTAGCCGATGATATTATGCAATACTTTGGATTAGGCTGCCGTAATGTTACCCGGCTTTATGTACCAAAAGAATATGATTTCATTCCCCTTCTTCATGCGTTGAAAAAATACAGTTGGATGTTTGAGCATCACAAATACCGCAGCAATTATGATTACCAACTGGCCATCTATATCATGAACGGGAAGTATTATATGACCAACGATTGTGTTGTGCTGGTTGAAAACGAAAATCTCTTCTCGCCCATTGGCACTTTGTATTACAGTTATTATACCAATGCAAATGATGTGCACGCTCAATTAAAAGATCATACACAGGTACAGGCCATCATTGGCGCTAACGGTTTGCCGTTTGGGCAGGCACAGCAACCAGCACTTATGGATTATGCTGATGGGGTTGATGTAATGGCGTTTTTGCTGGGGTTGTAGAAATACATTTTTGATACAAGCAGTAGTTTCTTATGGCATCGCCTGTTGCGTCGCAATCCTTTCATGGTTCTGTTTTCATTGTAGCAGAAAGTGTTGAGAGTAATAATGCCACATTCTTATAAAATTAAACTTTACTTTTAAAAGATGGAACAAGCCTATATCATAGCCCGCCTTAAAGAAATAACCATTCCGGAGTTATTGGATGCCATTGCAGAAGCTAATGCAGGCAAGCGGGTAGATATTTATGACCTGCCGCCGCCCGATCTGATTGATAAAACAACCGATACTTTATGGGAATTTATTGATGCGGTTAAGCAAAATAATAAATAACATACCCTACCCGTGTACATGCATCTGGTTTCTGCTAAAGAGTAATTGCTTACATTCGGATAGTAAGAAAATCCTTAGCTAAGCCACGCATCAACAAAACCATTCATTGAAAACTAATCAACACAAACCAAGCTTTTACGTAATTAATGGTATTACCCTGTACAGAGTAATTGCTGCACCCTTTTTATTGGTACTGCTGTTTACCAAACAGTACGAGCTGTTTAAATGGTTGCTGCCCGTAAGTTTTTTTACCGATTTTATTGACGGTTTCCTGGCACGCAGGTATAAAGTAACCAGCATTCTAGGAACCAGGCTTGATTCCATTGGAGATGATCTTACCGTTGTTGTTGCAGTAATTGGTTTGTTTGTAATGAAACCGGCGTTTATTAAACAGGAACTGGTAATCATCCTTCTGCTTTTGGCATTACTTCTTATTCAAACCGTTTATGCGTTTATCCGCTATGGAAAAATATCAAGCTTTCATACCTTTCTTGCAAAGGCTGCCGCCATATTACAGGGTGTTTTTTTTCTGCTTTTCTTCTTCATGGAGCAACCTCTTATGCTTTTATTTTATGCGGCAGCAATTGTTACCGGTCTTGAATTGATTGAAGAAATCATTCTCGTTAGCCTGTTGCCTCAATGGAAAGCAAATGTGAAGGGATTGTATTGGGTACTGAAAAAGAAAAAGCAGGGCGAAGGTTTATAAAAACAGATGTAATCTTATTTCAGTACGAGACATCCAACCTTTTCCCTCTACCTTCTTCCCCAATCACAACTGTGCAAAATTGAAATTATGATTAAGATCATTTTTTGAGTACCTTAACCTCAATATCTTTCTTTTTTAAAATTTATACATTATGAAACATTATCACATCGTATCCCGGATAGCAATCTATTTGCTGTCGGTTGTGTTGATTATTTTTGGTGCTTTCCATTTTAAATACCCGTATGATCTGCTGGTATATGTGCCCGACTTTCTTTTAGGAGGTATCCGCTGGGCTTATGTTGTAGGTACTGCCTTTATACTGGTGGGTCTTTCTTTTATGACCAACCAGTATGTAAAGTTCACCAGTTACCTGCTTGCAGGTTTGCTCATCATCTTTATTTTAACAATTCACCTGCCCAATGCACTCAATGCAGGCGCACCCGAAATGCGGCAATGGGCATGGATCAACTTACTGAAAGATACTGCCATTGTTGGCTTTGCCCTGCATATTGCAGCTGGCGCCCATCATCAGCATTTGCATTTTGAAGAAAATGACTGATATAAATTAAACCCCTGATGTTCACTAAAGCAGCAGGGGTTTTCTCTTTATCAACATCAATGAATGCTTTCATTATTCAATGATATCCCGACGCTAATGCAAGCAGTAATACAAGTTTATTAGTTGAACATTTCCCGTTAAAACACCCTTTGCCCTGTTATTGTGCCATTCTATTTTTACAACGGCCCTTTAAAAGCGCCGTTGCTGATCTGCCTATACTTTTTTCTCAGCAGGATAGTTTGAAACATAAAGAAACCCCGTAGCTATCGGGGTTTCTTTATGAAAATTCTGCACTGCTTTTATTTATTCATCTGTTCAATTCATCCAAACTGTGGCAATTCATCCAAACTGATTAGCCGGCCTTCTTTTTTTTCCCAGGCATAGGTATAGGTTCCGTTGGTAATTACCATGTATTGTACAGGCACAGAAATATTGTAACGAATGATTTGCTCCAATACTTTTTCAGTTATTTCCACATCCATTGCCTTGCATTCAATCATCATCCACGGCTGATGACTGGTATCAAACAGTAATACATCAAATCGTTTTTTCAATTCACCCAACTGCATTTCTTTTTCCACTGCCATTAAAGCAGCAGGATAGTTTTTTGTTTGAATGAGATACTGAATAAAATTCTGCCGCACCCATTCTTCAGGTGTTAGCCGCACCCATTGTTTACGCAGCGCATCAAAGATGTGTTCCTTTGAATCCTGTTCTTTTATTTGAAAAGAGGGAGCCGGAAACTGAACTTTTATCATTGATCAAAAGTAAATGATTAAATTAGCAGAATTTAATTACACAAAAGATGAAGACAAAAGAAGAAATTGTAAAGAACTGGCTGCCCCGCTATACAGGTAAACAATTACATGAATTTGGCGAGTATATCCTGCTCACCAATTTCAGCAACTATGTAAATATGTTTGCAGAATGGAACGGCGTGGAAGTAACAGGCATTGATAAACCCATGCAATGTGCAACGGCCGAAGGTATTACCATCATCAACTTTGGGATGGGCAGTGCAACCGCTGCAACAGTTATGGATCTGCTGTCTGCCATTCAACCCAAAGCTGTTTTGTTCCTGGGAAAATGCGGCGGACTAAAATCAAAAAATAAAATCGGCGATTTAATTCTTCCCATTGCTGCAGTGCGGGGCGAAGGTACAAGTCGTGATTACTTTCCACCGGAAGTACCGGCGCTGCCATCGTTTGCTTTGCAAAAAGCTGTTTCCACCACCATCCGTGATTACGACAGTGATTACTGGACAGGCACCGTTTATACAACCAACAGAAGAGTATGGGAACATGATGTAGAGTTTAAAAGCTATCTCGAAAAAATTCGGGTGATGGCCATTGACATGGAAACGGCTACCATTTTTACAGTAGGTTTTTTCAATCATATTCCTACAGGCGCTTTATTACTTGTAAGTGATAGCCCTATGACTCCCGAAGGTGTAAAAACAGAAGAGAGCGATAAAAAGGTAACTACCAACTTTGTAGAAAACCATGTTAAGATCGGGATTGATTCACTCAAGCAACTCATCAATAATGGCCATACAGTAAAACACCTGAAGTTTGAAGTGTAGAAGCTGTTTGAGTTAATTGTTTCGAGTGGATTATGGATATTTTTTGGAGCGAAACAAGGCGAATTTTGCAGCCATAGCCTAAACGCCTAAGGCGAAAAATTCAACGCAGTTGCAGCCCGAAAAATGCCATAAGATATTTCAAAAAATTAATTCAATCAGCTTCTTAATGCCTGCTTTACTTAATATCAATGATCTTGAAGTAGAATTCAAAACAGAGGATGGCTATGTGAAAGCCATTCATGGTATTTCATTCAGCATTGGTAAAGCTGAAACGGTTGCAGTAGTGGGTGAATCAGGTTCGGGTAAATCAGTTACCTCACTTTCTGCTTTGCAGTTGATACCGCAACCACCTGCCCGCTATCCGAAAGGAGAAATCCTCTTCACTAAAAAAGATGGATCACAAATCAATCTGCTGCAAGCTTCAGCAGCAGAATTACAAACAATACGTGGCAATGAAATAGCCATGATCTTTCAGGAACCCATGTCATCACTCAATCCTGTATTTACATGTGGCATGCAGGTAATGGAAGCCATTCAACTCCATCAAAAAGTAAACAAAGCAGAAGCCGTAAAAAGAACATTGCAGTTGTTTGAAAAAGTAAAACTGCCCAACCCGCAAGCTATGCTTCACCGTTATCCGCACCAGCTCAGCGGCGGACAAAAACAACGGGTGATGATTGCAATGGCCATGAGTTGCAATCCGTCTTTGTTAATTGCTGATGAACCAACTACTGCTTTGGATGTAACAGTGCAAAAAACCATTCTGCAACTCATAAAAGAACTACAGCAGGAAACCGGCATGGGTGTATTGTTCATTACACATGATCTTGGTGTGGTGTATGATATTGCCGATAAGATTGTGGTGATGTACCAGGGCAATATTGTGGAGCAGGGAACACTGGATGAAATTTTTCATCAACCAAAACATCCTTATACAAAAGCATTGCTGGCTTGCAGGCCGGCCCTGCATCCCAAAGGAAAACAATTACCGGTGGTGAGCGATTTCTTAGAAATGGAAAGTGAAAAATCAAAAGTAAAAAGTGAAGAAGCCACAAAAAACAAAACCCAAAATCCAAATACCCAATTCCTGAATCCTTCTTACAAACCACTTCTTCAAATACAAAACCTCAACGTATGGTTTCCTGAACAGAAAAAACTATTCGGCAAATCATCTTCTTCTATCAAAGCCGTGAATGATGTAAGCTTTGAAGTTTACAACGGCGAAACATTGGGATTGGTTGGTGAAAGCGGCTGCGGCAAAACAACTTTAGGCAGGGCCCTTCTTCGTTTGGTAGATGCAACATCAGGAAATATTATTCTGAACAGTGAAAATATTCTCAGCAAATCAATGGCTGCATTTAAACCACAACGTAAAGATCTGCAAATCGTTTTTCAGGATCCTTACTCATCACTCAATCCACGCATTACTATTGGTGATGCCATTGCTGAACCGATGCTGGTGCATCGTTTACAGCCCAATCAAAAACAGGCAAAAGAAAAAGTAATTGAATTATTGGAAAAAGTAAATCTTACTGCTTCCCATTTTTCCCGTTATCCGCATGAGTTCAGCGGCGGGCAGCGGCAACGCATTGTTATTGCAAGAGCATTGGCATTGCACCCATCCTTTATAGTTTGGGACGAATCCGTTTCGTCATTGGATGTAAGTGTACAGGCACAGGTGCTCAACCTGCTCAATGATCTCAAAAAGGAATTTGGTTTTACTTCTATCTTCATTTCACATGATCTTTCCGTAGTTCGTTATATCTGCGACCGCATTATTGTAATGAACAATGGCCGCATTGAAGAAAGTGGTACGGCTGATGATATTTATTACCGCCCCCAATCGGTTTACACGCAGCAATTGCTGGCAGCTATTCCCGGTATTACAAGCCCGGTGAGTTAAGAGTGGATAAGTTTCCCTGAAAGTTGCCCAATTCCCTTACCTTTGCACGCATTAAAAAGTAACAGGTTCAAACCCGGTGCCGTAAGACGGGGTTTGGAAGGGCTCTCTATCTAATTACCCATCACTGCGTTTGCATCTGTTACAAAAAATTATTTTACGCAGTATGAAATTATCACAGTTTACATTCGATCTTCCCCTCAACCTTATTGCCCAAAATCCAACAAAAAAACGTGAAGACAGCCGTTTGATGGTTGTTCATCGTAAAACAGGCCAGATAGAAAACCGTACGTTCCGTGACATCATGGAATACTTTGATGATAAGGATGTATTTGTAGTGAATAACACCAAAGTATTTCCTGCACGCATGTATGGGCGCAAAGAAAAAACAGGCGCCAAGATTGAAGTGTTTCTTCTCCGTGAACTCAACAAGCAAAACCGTTTATGGGATGTAATTGTTGACCCCGCAAGAAAAATCCGTGTAGGCAACAAATTATATTTCGGCGAAACAGAAGACCTGGTTGCAGAAGTAATTGACAACACCACTTCCCGTGGCCGTACCATCCGTTTTTTGTTTGAAGGTACAGATGAAGAGTTCCGCACTGTTTTATACAACATGGGCGAAACACCACTTCCCAAATACATCAAGCGCAAGCCCGATGATGAAGACCGTGAACGCTATCAAACCGTATTTGCCAAACATGAAGGAGCAGTTGCGGCGCCTACCGCAGGTATGCACTTCAGCCAGGAACTCATCAAGCGTTTGGAAATTCAGGGTATCCGTTTTGCCGAAGTAACACTTCATACCGGTTTGGGAACTTTCCGCCCTATTGAAGTGGAAGATCTCAGCAAACATAAAATGGATGCTGAATATTATAAGATTGATGAGTTTGCCTGTAAGATTGTTAACAAAGCAAAAGAAGGCAAAACCCGTATTTGTTCCGTGGGCACAACAACCATGCGTGCACTTGAAACTTCATTTACTGCTCAGAAGTTATTAAAACCAAGCGAAGGATGGACCAATATTTTTATTCATCCACCTTACAATTTTAATATTGCTGATTCATTGGTTACAAACTTTCATTTGCCGAAAACAAGTTTACTGATCATGACCTGTGCCTTTGCCGGTTACGATCTTGCTATGGAAGCGTACAAAAAAGCAATTAAGGATAAGTATCGTTTCTTCAGCTATGGAGATGCGATGCTGGTGATATAAAAGGAAGCCCCCCCTGCCCTCCCCGGAGGGGAGGAAAAAGAAAACCTCCGATAATTGCTCTGCTCTTTGCTAAATGTAAGTTGCAATTGTTGCAACATAACTGAATCAGGTAATATCTTTCTTACTGTTGATTTTTCATTTTCAAACTGATTTGTCAGCAGTTATTTCATCATTCTTCAAAAGCCCGACCTCTCCCGAAATTTCGGGAGAATGAGGATGAGGTCTTTTATGAGCAAAACAGCAAAAGAATCGCTTATTATAATGACGGAGCTTGTACTTCCCAACGACACAAACGTTTTTGGAAATTTAATGGGCGGACGATTAATGTACTGGATGGACATTGCATCGGCACTTGCAGCAGGCAAGCATTGCAACTCACCCGTTGTAACTGCCAGCGTTGATAATATATCTTTTGAAAACCCTATCAAATTAGGTAATGTGGTGCACATTGAAGCTAAAGTAACAAGATCCTTCAACAGCTCTATGGAAGTGCACATGAAAGTGTGGGGAGAAGATACTACGCAGCAATACCGTTATAAAAGCAACGAAGCATACTACACATTTGTGGCACTTGATCCCAACCGCAAGCCAAGACCTGTTCCAGAACTGGTTCCTGAAACAGAAGAAGAAATAAAATTATTTGAAGGGGCCTTGCGCCGCCGCCAGTTGAGATTGATCCTTGGTGGTAAAATGAAACCAAATGATGCAGAAGAACTGAAAGCATTGTTTGTGAAAGAATAAATTCCTGTTACTATTTGCTGCTGAAGAAGATTGGATTGTCCTAACGACAATCTAAACTTGTTAATACTAAAACATTGACTTTCAATTTCAGTTTTTCAATCGGCTTCTGTTCCGGCTGAAGGATCACGGAAGATCAGTACAGTAGAAAGCCCTAACTTTATGCGAAACCAATGTCAAACAAATAATAATTTCAAATGGCTGAAAAAAAAATCAAAACTGGCTGAAATAAAAACAAAACCAACCTCTGCTAACGTGGAGGATTTTATAAATAATGTTAAAGATGAACAAAAACGCAAAGACAGTTTTGTGCTTTTGGAAATGATGAAAAAAGCAATCGGGGAAGAGCCAATATTATGGAGCAGCTCAGTCATCGGTTTTGGTAATAAAAGATACAAAAGCCCCACCAATGGCAGGGAAGTTGATTGGCTCCGGATAGGTTTCTCTCCCCGTAAGGCGAATCTATCGTTGTACATTAGCGTAGGTATTAAGGAGCATGCTGTTGCTCTTAAAAAGCCCGGCAAGTATAAGACTGGTGTTGGTTGCCTTTACATAAATAAGTTGGAGGAGATAGATCTAAAAGTTCTAAAGGCAATCATAGATGCATCATTAAAGGGAAAGTAGGATACTTTGTCAAATGAGGCAATTCTTCTCTGCTGTTGTTGGCTTCCCCGCCAACAACAAACTTAATTAATTTTTTCATTGCATACTGCATGTTGGCAAGGGCCTAACATGAGCCGGGGCGAATCCCGCCAAAACGGAGCAAGCAACGCCAAATTTTAGTTCTTACTATTTATCTTTAGCAAAAAGCCAGGCAGTTTTTCCTGCGTACGAATATAAAATTTCCAACAATCGGTAATACATGCCCGTTGTGCATTATTATAGTTACTTCAAATGAAAGCTATTATTTATACAAAATATGGTTCACCAGAGGTACTTCATCTAAAGGAAATTGAAAAGCCAGTTCCTAAAGAAAATGAAGTATTGATAAAAATTTATGCGGCTTCTGTAAACTCATGGGACTGGGATCAACTGCGGGGTAAGCATTTCATTGTACGCATCATTGGCGGTTTGCTGAAACCCCGGCACAAGATACTCGGGGCTGATATAGCCGGAATAGTTGAATCGGTTGGCAGGAATGTTAAGCAGTTTCAGCCGGGTGATGAAGTGTTTGGAGATATAGCCGGTTACGGTTTTGGTGGTTTTGCAGAATATGTAAGTGTTCCTGAAAAACTTTTAGCAAAAAAATGTCCTGCTATGACTTTTGAACAGTCTGCTGCATTACCACAGGCCGGTCTTCTTGCTTTACAGGGCCTTCGCTATAAAGGAACAATTGAGCAGGGCCAACAACTATTAATCAACGGCGCAGGAGGTGGTGTTGGTACACTTGCATTACAGTATGCAAAATCAGTAGGAGCTGAGGTAACCTGTGTGGACTCTGTTGAGAAATTTGAGATGCTTCGTTCTCTTGGTGCCGACCATCTTATTGATTATAAAAAAGAAGATTATACGAAAACCGGCCGGCATTACAACCGGATACTGGATGTGATAGCTCACCGTTCTGTAGCCGATTACAAACGGGCTCTAAAACCAGGTGGCACTTTTGTAATGATAGGTGGTTCTATGGGTGGGTTGTTGTTGCATTTCATGTTCCTGTGGCCAATTCTTTCCATATTCACCAATAAGAAGTTAGGTCTGATGGGATATAAACCCAATAGAAAAGATCTGGAATATCTCAACCAGCTTTTTGAAGAAGGCAAAGTTGTACCTGTTATTGACAGGTGTTACCCTTTACATGAGGTTCCTTCAGCTCTTCAATATCTTGGGGACGGAAATGCAAAAGGTAAAATTGTAATTTCTGTAGATCAATATAAAGTTGTGTAGTATGCAGACAATTGTATTTGTATGCTATTGCTGGTCCCCGCCAACCAACAAACTCAATTAATTTTTTCTTTGCATTATGCATGTTGGCGGAGAGGCCAATATGAGCTGGGGCTATTTACTCCCCTTTCAAATCTTTCAACCTCGCCTTTGCTTTGTTAAACACATTTCTTCCTTTATCAATTCCGCTGCGTAAACGTTTTTGTTCTTCTTGGGGCAAGTGAATAAAGTTGTGGCATTCTTTGCTGCAGGTGCCTTCCATTTTTTCTTTGCACTCATTGCACTGGATGAATAACAAATGACAGGCATCGTTAACACAGTTCACATGCGTATCAGCAGGTTTGCCGCATTGATGACAATGAGAAATAATTTCTTCTGTTATCCGTTCACCCAGCCGCTGATCAAACACAAAATTCTTACCATGAAACTTTACATCCAATCCTTTTTCTTTTGCCTGGTTTACATAGTTGATGATGCCGCCTTCTAAATGAAACACATTCTTAAATCCTTTGTGCAGCATATAAGCGCTTGCTTTTTCGCAACGGATGCCGCCCGTGCAATACATGATGATGTTCTTGTTTTTGTCTTCCTTCATCATGTCAACAGCCATTGGTAATTGTTCACGAAAAGTATCGCTGGGTATTTCAATGGCCTGTTCAAAATGTCCCACTTCATATTCATAATGATTGCGCATATCAATCACCACCGTGTTGGGATCATTGGTGAGTTGGTTGAACTGTTCTGCATTTACATACCTGCCTTTGTTTGCCATATCAAAACCAGGATCATGAATACCATCAGCTACAATTTTGTTCCGCACTTTAATATCAAGTACATAAAAACTTTTGCCCCCGCTTGCAGCGGGGCGGGCGTCATCATCCACAGCAACATTTAAACGCAACCCATTCAAGGCTTCAATGGAATAGAGATAAGTTTTAAATGCTTCCATATTTTCAGCAGGCAAACTGATCTGTGCATTGATGCCTTCATGTGCCAAATAAATTCTTCCCAGTACTCCCAATGCAGAAAAATTTTTATACAGTGCATCACGAAAAACCGTTGGTTCTTCAATTTTAAAATAACAGTAAAAGGAAATGGTGGTGCGTGGGGTTGAATCGTTTTGAATACGTTCTTTGAGCTCCCTGCGGGAAATGCGGTTGTGTAATTGTGCCATTGTTGTTGAATTTGAATCATGATAAGCCTGATGTTTCAGGATGATCATGATAATTAATACTTAATTGGACAGTTGCAGGCTGAACCAAATTCTTAAGCGGGGCAAAGATAAGAAAGAAGAAAGAATACAGAAGTTAGAATCAAGAATGCAATGCAGGACTTGGCATGAATTCACCACACCATTCACCATTCACAATTCCCTTAATCATCACTTCGGCTGATATTAAACGAAGATCCGATCCTGTATTCATAACGTGGCGCTTTCCCTTGCCGGTAACCGGTAACAATATCAACACGGAAGAAGCGGAAAATATTTTCAAGTCCAACATGCCATTCAGCATAGGTTCTTTTTTGCAGCCACAATGCACTTACTCCACTTACTAAATTCCAGTTGAGTTTTTTTATGCCCGGTATTTTGTTGGTGAGAAAACCATTGAAATGATGTTCAGTAAAAACAGCAGTATAAAATTGTTCTCCATTACTGTATTGATAATATTGAGGCAATTGAAAAACAGTTAAATAATCTGCAGCCCTTACCAATCGGTTGCCGGGAAAATGTTTCAGATCCTGTATCTTAACTTGCTTACTGTTTAAAAATCCGCCGGTTTGCAACCGGTAGCTGAACCTTCCTGCTAATTTTAAATTGAGATTATCACGAACAGTGAGCTGCCATTTATCATAATCCACATCGCTGCCAAACAATCTGTTGATTCCTTTTGTGTATTGAAGGTTGAAAGATGGCCAGCCTGAACCGATATTAATTGTTCTGTCGGGGAACTCAATATATCTGGATTTGGGTTGAATGGTTACACCCAATGTAAGTACACTTGCCTGGTGGCGTGAAAAATTACCTGCAAGTATTTCAACCGGGTAATTAGGTGAATATGATTTTGCAGTTTTATTGTTCCAGCTATAAGTTGTTGTATTCTCTAACGGGTTACGATCCTGGTATTGAAAATTTCCAAACACGGTAAACCCGTTTCCAATTCCTTTTGTAAAACTGATGCGTGCATAATTGGCTGCATACAGTTTCATGAAATTGTTTTTATACAGCAAACTTGAAATAGTATTGGGCAATGGCTCAACAGGATTTTCATTATTGAGTTGATAGATCCGTTTACCTCCGCTTACAGAAATATTGGAGAAATATTTATGGCCGAAGTTGTACCGCAGCGTTCCCCACCCGTAAAACCGTTCACTGCTGAAACCATAACGAAGATGTGGGATGATGGTTACACTTTTCCGCTCTGTAAATTCTTTGCGGATGGTTACAGGCGCATCAATTACCAATCCTTCCACTGTATTAAAACTTACACCCTGCACCAGGGAGGGAATGGAATAACTTATTTTCTTTTTCTGATTGCCGATTGTTTTTCCACTGAACAGAATATTGCTGAATTTGATTTTATTGCTGATGCGATCCAATGAATCCAAATACCGTGGATCTTTACGTAACTGTTCCAGGCTGTCTTTTTTAATATAGTCACTTTTTTCCTGGATTGTTAATGGCAGCGGACGAATGCTGTCCCAATAAGTGATTGATTTTTTATTACTGCCCGCTTCATATTTCAGAACCGTATTATCAAAATACTTTTTAGTATATTTTGGTTCAATGTTAAAGTTGCGATATACATTGGCAAAATTTCCATACGCATCAAATCCAAAAAATTTCACCGCCGGGTAAAGTATCTGGCTTTGTATCACCCATTGATTTACGCCCAGCATTTGATACAATTGTTCAATACGAAGCGTATCGGCAAAATTCATCTGGTTTTCTTTGGTAAGCATTAACTCAAGACCATGAATTCTCCATTCATCTTCCACAATATTGATGTATCCGCTGAAACAGGGTTCATATTTTCGTTTGGGAATAACTTTGATTTTATTGATGAGTTTCCCTTCTTCAAGGAAAGCGCCTTCATACTTATACCTGTAAAAATTCATTGCATTTTCAGCAATGGGCGAAATAAAACCACGGGGGTTGAGTGCATTACTGATTTGTACATTGTTTTCATAAAATGAAAAGAAACCTGCGCCTGCAAAACCGAAGCCATCTTTTTGTCCGCTTACTCTTGTACTCAGTACATCAATTTTAACTTTGTTGGGCTTATCAACAGAAAGCCGGGAAATGGTTTCGGAGAGATAGATCATTTTCTTTTTGCTGGTATCACCATCTTCAAAATCAACTTTCTGCCCAAAGAATTTTTTGGGGAAATCCCGTAAGTTCATTGTTCCCTTGCTATAGACTTCACATTGAAACACTTCGTTTTCATCCAGGTATTCTTTCCGCTTTTTAATTGCTTTACGAATGATGGTATAAGCCGGATCTTCCTCACCGGCAGTTACAACCACTTCCTTTAAACTCACTGTTTGTTCCTTCAACCTGAAATCAAGTTGCACATCTTCTGTACCAACGGTGATTGTTTTTTCCTGCCGTTCAAAACCAACATGCCGGCAAATGATTGTATAGGTTCCGGGAGAGAGTTGCAAAAAATAGCTGCCCTGGTTGTTGGCAGATGTTCCTTCTTTTTTCCCTTTTACAGTGATGGATGAATAAGGAAGGGGTTCACCTTTTTCATTGGTAACAGTGCCAGCTATTTTACCGGCACTTACAAATTGAGTAATGATGATGAATAAAAAAAGTAGCGTTGCCTTGATCATGGATTACGAAAATACTCTGGCAACTGTTAGCAAAAAATTAATTATTTAAAAACCCGGTTACACGAAGTGCACGAAGCTATACACGAATGCCACTAAGCAGGGTTTCTTATAAACTTTGTGTTTTTTGTACAACAAATATTATGAAGTTGCTGATTTGCTTTGGCGCAAAAATGCTCCTGCCAATGCCGCAAAGCCTGCCACCAAACCAGCAATCAATCCCGTAACAGATACGATGACTGCATGTGACGGTGATTTGAACAGCAACTCTGATATTTTCTGAGACAGCAAGTGTTCATTGTTCATATCAATGGATAATGCCAGTACCACCCATAATAAAAACAGCGAAAAGAAACCGGCAATAAATGCACGCAATGGTTTTTGCGGAACCAATGCAGCTACTGCAAAAGCAGCCATGGCAATACTCCACCAGGGAAAATAAAATCCGGCAGCATAACTTACGAAAGCAGTTAAGAGAAAAGCAACTATGAATTTCATTTGAATCTGTTTGATTATATCCGTCAGACGAGGGCGTCAGACGGTGCGTAAAAAAATAATTATCCTTTTTTAAATTGAAGAGTCCATTTTACTTTTTCATTTTTCTCCTCTCCTTTCTTCATCACCCATGCTTTGTAATATTCGCCTTTGGCCCATGTATCAACAAACTGATCATAATACTTACTGCCGGGGTTACCGCTTTGCCCGCCCGGATAAACAACATACGATTCAGTTTCCTGTGTAAGATGAACAATCATGC
Source organism: uncultured Chitinophagaceae bacterium (assembly GCA_947085245.1). GTDB lineage: Bacteria > Bacteroidota > Bacteroidia > Chitinophagales > Chitinophagaceae > Lacibacter. Next base: position 29,615 of record CAMTVU010000040.1, read on the forward strand.
GCCAACTGGGCCCATGGCTTTTGGTAACGGCATTTACAATATCACCGTTTCCACCTACGGGAATACCGGTTTTTGCAAATGGCATTACTGCTTTTGTAAGCAAATGATAAATGGTGGGGTCTTTATGTTTTGTCCATGCAAGCGTACCGGCTTCTTCTTCTTTTTGCAAATCAACTGCCGCTCTTTTCATTGCATTTGTTACTGCATCGTAAAGCGTTTCTTTCAGTGTTGTATGGATGTTATCAATAAACTTCATTGCCGAATCTTTTTTCAGTAATTCCATCAGGGTTTGTTCATTGGGCCAGTCGGCAGCAGGTGTAACTTGTGTGATGTCATCTTTCCATATTTCTACTTCCAGGCTATCCCACCATGCTTGATAAACTGTTTGCCCTGTTGAGTTGGGGCCCGCCTGCAAATCCCAGTTACGAAGCATTTCCACATACCTCTTACCATTTGCATCCAGTTCATTTTCCCGTACATAAAATAAAAGAATTCCTCTTACATCTTCAGCAAGTGTATTAAAATAATCGTACTGCAGTTTCATCATATCACCGGGTGTAATACCATTCATGGCAGATAGCCTTTTCACAATTGTAATGCCTCTTGGTATAAAATAATCGCCGGGAATAAAATAGGGATATGTTGAATCGGCCGGTCGTTGATTGGCGCTTTGTAAAAATCCTGACGATGGATTTTTGCTGTGCGGATTTTCCGGTTGAGGAATAAAACCCTGCCACATAAAACTGCTGTCTTGTCCGGGCATTACAAATAAACCCTGTCCGTTCCATCGTGCAGGAAATTCGCCCTGTTGCCAAATGGCAATATCACCCGTTTTTGATGCAAACACAAAATTTTGCCCGGGGCAGATAAATGTTTTGATGGCAGCTGCATAATCATCATAATTATTTGCACGGTTTAATTTGTAAAATGTTTGCCCTTCATTGCTTGGATCATGTGCCGTCCATCTTACAGCAATTGTTCTTTTATTGGTGACGTCATTTGAAAAACTTTCATCAAACATTACCGGACCAAACACCGTGTAAGCAACAGTATCCAAAAAATCAGCACCTCCTTTTACTTTAATTGTTTCAACTCTTTGCTCGGCTTTTGTCCACTGCCCGTTAAACCAATATTCTTTTTTAGAGGCATCTTTAAATTTAATTTCATAATAATCTTTCACATCTCTTTGTGCATTGGTAACACCCCAGGCAATACTATCGTTAAAACCAATGATGATAAACGGTGTTCCGGGAAGGGAAACACCATAAGTGTTACTTAAAGCTGTGCTCAATTGCATTTCGTACCAGATAGATGGAAAAGAAAGTTCCAGGTGCGGATCATTGCAAAGAATGGGTACACCACTTTTTGTTTTTGAACCTGCCACCACCCAGTTGTTACTTCCGTTGTTGGGATCGGGCTTAGATACTTCCTGGTATTTCACCACCTCTTTATTATTAAAGTATAATGAATCGGCGGTAGTTGGTTGTACCGGTATAATGCCCGGCTTATCAAATATGGTTCCTTTTGGCACAATAGGTTCTAATGAATCATTCACCTGCGGATAAATCATATTAAATTCATCCATGCTGAACAATGATTTTGCATTGGTATTCACAAGGTCATTTTCTGTGCCGGATGATAACATCTTTGCCATCATCTTTAATAACAAAGCTGATTTAAGATTTGTCCATTTGTTGGGTTTATAATCCAGCAACTTGTATTCAATGGGTATTGAACTTTCAGTTAACGTACTGATATAAGCATTAACTCCATTGGTATATGAATCAAAAGCCTGTTGGCTTGCCGCATCTTTTGCTATTTCTTTCATTGAATTTTCTGCTGCATAAACCATCCCCAGCCTTCGCTGCTCCCTGTCGTAGGCCAATGCTTTTTCTCCAAAGATGGCGCTTACATTTCCTGCTGCAGCTTCGGTTTGAAAATCCATTTGCCACAAACGGAATTTTGCATGCAGAAATCCCTGTATAAAATAAAGGTCTTCATCATTTTCTGCAAACACATGCGGAACAAGGCGTTCATCAAAATATACATTGGCAGCGCCTTTCAATTGAGGAAAATTGAATTCCTCACTGAAATTTTCTCCGGCAGGTTCAGCATTTTGCCAAAAGCCATGTTGCGGACTTAAAAATTTACCGAGCGGAGGTGCAGGCCCTATTTTGGTATTGAGTGCAAACACAAGGCCACCGGTGATGGCAGTTGAGATAAGGAATGGAATCAATCGCATAGTTGAGGTATATAAAATCGGAAATTAACTAAAAAGCACATTACCGCCAATACATACGGGCAGATGTTACAAAGTTTCTATGAACTTAAATTTGCTATTACCTGTTTGAGGTATTGTTCAGTTCCTGAAACTTCGTTCTCTTTGCCGTAACAATAACCGTTCACCTATATCATCCTGTTTTATTAAAACGATTCGACTTTTCAATTGGCCGTTGCTAACCTTTCGCCGACAGCTTTTTGGTTTTTTTTGGATTAATTTACACGGGCTCACTTTTTCAGGTGAGCCCTTTTTACTGTGTACTGCATAGCTGAGTTTAAAGTATTACTTATGATCAACTTCTTAATGATGAACATGGCTCAAGTTAACAGCGTAGTAGTATTTTTACACGATGCAAGAAGAAACGATTGATGTAAAAAATATACTTGGGCTGCAGTTGCCAACAGACCCCCGGTGGGTTGATCTTACTTCTATTTCCTTAGAAGCCATTTTAACCGATCATGCTTATTGTGAACAGAAAGCAGCCACCACCTGCATTTCACTCATTCAACGCTACAGTGAATATGAAAAGCTGATTTCAGAATTAGCTCCCATTGTTACCGAAGAATGGGGGCATTTCCGTTCAGTACTTACTGAACTGCATAAACGGGGTTTAAAACTCGGCAGGCAACGAAAAGATGCGTATGTAAATGAATTGTTTTCTTTTCAAAAAAAAGGCGGACATGTGGATGATCGCTTTTTGGATGAGCTGTTAACAATGGCTTTGATTGAAGCAAGAAGCTGCGAACGTTTCAAACGTTTGAGCGAAGGCCTCAACGATGCTTATCTCAGAAAATTTTATCGCAAGTTCATGGAAAGCGAAGCGGGGCATTATACATTATTTATTACAATGGCCGAACATTATTTGCCCAAACCTAAAGTGCGTAAACGCTGGAAAGAATGGCTGGAGTTTGAAAAAGACCTGATGAACAGAATGGAAATAAGAGGCGACAGGATTCATTAAAATAATCCCCAACCTTTCAGTTGAGGATTACTATAGGGAAGTGTTGCCTCATAGGGCTTATACTGTTAGAAACGGCCCTGCCTGCAATCTATATTGTCTTCATTACCGGTACTGATGAAAATAACAGACCTTGGTTTTTGAATAAGGTTTAACCGGCAAAAGATAAATTTCAAAATCATCTTACTGCGTACTACGTAGCTCAAACGACATTTTGATTAACAGTACAACAACCTGCCTGCCGGCAGGCAGATAGAATTGAGGTCAGGTAAGATTAAAAAAGTCATCTATCAAATGAGCGAAGTAGTACATTCACCATTCAATCTATTCAAAAACATTCAGGCAATGCTTAACAGACGAAAATTCATTCAGCTCACCGGGTTATCAACTGCATTATTATCTGCCAGAAGTTTTGCAGGTGTGGCTGCTGATAAGAAAGGCCCGTTAGTAATTTCAACCTGGGCACCCAATATCAAAGCCAATAAAGCAGCATGGGAAGTGTTGAGCAAGGGTGGTTATGCATTGGATGCTGTAGAAGCCGGTGTAATGATTCCCGAAGCAGACCCAACTGATATGAGTGTTGGTTATGGTGGCCTCCCCGACCGTGATGGAAAAGTTACACTTGATGCATGCATCATGAATGAAAAAGGGAACTGCGGCGCTGTAATGGCCATCGAACATATTATGCACCCAATTAAAGTTGCAAGATTGGTAATGGAGCAAACGCCGCATGTACAATTGGTTGGTGCAGGCGCATTACAATTTGCTTTGAGTAAAGGATTCAAAAAAGAAAACCTTCTTACACCTGAAAGTGAAAAAGCATGGAGAAATTGGTTAAAGACATCAAAGTATGATCCGATGATCATTCCAAAAATTTCAGGAAAAAATAAAATTGAAAATAACGACCCGGAAGTTTTTCCCTGGCCCGTAGCTATGTTAAATCATGATACCATTGGTATGATAGCATTGGATGCAAATGGAAATTTAAGCGGGGCCTGCACAACAAGTGGCATGGCTTATAAAATGCATGGCCGTGTAGGTGATTCACCTGTCATTGGCGCCGGATTGTTTGTTGATAATGAAATTGGAGCTGCTGCTGCAACAGGCGTTGGTGAGGAAGTGGTGAAAATATGCGGGGCACATACGGTTGTGGAAATGATGCGAAATGGTGCAAGCCCGGAAGATGCATGCAAAGAAGCCGTAAGAAGAATTGTAAAAAATAACGGCTCAAAAGCAAAGGATATACAGGTAGGTTTTTTAGCCATCAATAAAAAAGGTGAATACGGCAGCTATTCGGTGATGAAGAATTTTTCGATAGCAGTTAGAAACAATGAACTGGAAAAAGCAATTGATACAAAAAGCTGGTACCCCTAAAACTCCAAGACGCTTTTGGTCTTGGTTAAAAACCTGAAGGGCAATGTCAGTAATTTATGAAGTTAAGCCGCAGAGCGGCAGCCTGTTTATAGAAAATAAAACCAAAATCATATAGACTCCGCAGGGGTCACCTAACAAAACAGGCGGCTCCTGTGGAGCCTGATAATTCGATTGCATTTTAACTATAAACAGGATGCTCCTAACGGAGCTTAACTTAATGACATTGCCTTGATGGGGACTTGAAAACCTCATACTGAAAATCATACAGACAAATTTATTATGAATTATAAATTAGAAGTTATTGCCTTTACTATTGAAAGTTGTATGCTCATTCAAAAAGCAGGCGCCCACCGCATTGAGTTGTGTGATAATCCCGGTGAAGGAGGCACTACCCCATCGTTTGGTTTTTTGAAGAAAGCAAGAGAATTGGTATCAATTGATTTATTTGCGATGATACGCCCCAGAGGTGGTGATTTTTTTTACAATGCTAATGAGTTTGCAATCATGAAAGAAGATGTTCTCCGTTGCAAAGGGCTGGGCTTTGATGGTGTGGTACTTGGCTTGTTGAATGCTGATGGAACAATTGATAAAACAAGAAGCGCAGCTTTGGTTGAATTGGCCTACCCCATGAGTGTAACTTTTCACCGTGCATTTGATCGTACAAAAAATGCAATGGAAGCGCTGGAAACATTGATAGTGATTGGGTGTGAACGTGTACTCACATCAGGATTAACACCCAATGTAACAGAAGGAACTGCTATGCTTGCCCAATTGGTAAAAGCTGCCGGTGATCGTATTATCATTATGCCGGGCAGTGGTGTAAGAAGCAATAACATCAAAGAACTGGCACAACAAACAGGAGCAGTTGAATTTCATACATCTGCCAGAACATGGGTTGCATCTAAAATGAATTATAATAATAACAGGATGAATGAAGCCCGCCCGGATGACCCGGTCGGACGGGAAATGAAAACCATAATGGTTGATGAAGAAGAGATCAGCAAAACATTACTTGAACTGGAAAATCATTTTTTAAATTAACCCACCCCTAACCCCTCCAGGGAGGGGAATTATGAACCTCCGTTCTGAAATATTAGCAGAGCATTCAAAAGCACAAACCAATAAGATCATTCAATGGATTGGCAGTTCACAGCAACGCTTTGATGAATTGATGAAACTTTTTTTTGAATGATGAATACCGTGTAACCCAGCGGGCAGGCTGGCCGCTGGGTTATGTTGCCATTACTCATCCGCAATTAGTGAAAAAACATATTCCTGTGATGGTGAAAACACTTCGCAAAGAAAAACTGCATAATGCAGTGAAGAGGAATATCGTTCGCTTTTTGCAGGAAATTCCCATTCCTCAAAAACAGCAGGGAGAAGTAATGGACATCTGTTTCAGTTTTATTGCCGATCCCCGGGAAGCAGTTGCGGTAAAAGCATTTTCTTTAACGATTCTTGAAAATTTATCCAAACAATACCCTGAGATCCTCCAGGAACTGAAAGTTGTGATAGAAAGCAGGTGGAACTATGAAACCGCAGCATTCCATTCAAGGGCAAGAAAGATATTGAAGTACATAAAATAAAAGAGGTGATATTTTTTTTCAAATATCACCTCCTCAAAAAAATTATTCAAACAAGCAATCGTCAGGCTGTTTTTTTACCCATTC
>CAMTVU010000041.1:0-14007 GCA_947085245.1 uncultured Chitinophagaceae bacterium
AGAAATCCGAAATGAAATCTATTGTTTCGCTGTTCTCAATTTGATGTGCAAAACGTAATAGGCTACAAGTGCACTGGCAAGCAAAAACACAAAGCCCAGGAAAAATGAAGACCCCGGAAAATAAACAGGCGCTGATTTTCCTGTAAAATATGCAAATGTATTTGCCATCAGTGGCGGACCAATAATTGTAGTAGCGCTCATTAAACCTGCAAGTGATCCCTGCAACTCGCCCTGTTCATTGGCAGGTACATACCCCGCCATGATTGATTGCAGTGCAGGGCCGCAAATTCCACCCAAACAATAGGGAACAAGAAAGGCAAACATCATCCAGCTTTGTGATGCAAATGCAAAAAGAAACATGCCCAACGCATACAAAGCAAGGCCAACATAAATACTTTTTTCATTGCCCAGCCTGGGATTCACTACTCTTGTTAAACCCGCCTGTGTTAAAGCCACCAATAATCCAATTACAGCTAAAGAAATACCAATCATACGGGGAGTCCATTTAAATTTTTCAATGGTGAAAAAACTCCAGTTGCTTTGCACTGCATGTCCACCAATGTAAACAAGAACAAGCGAAATGATTAAACCACTCAGTGAAGGATATTTCTTCAGATAGTATAAACTCACTCCCGGAATAACTCTCATCCATTCAAGTTTGCGCCTGTTCTCAGGTTTTAAAGATTCAGGTAAAATAAAAAATCCGTATAAAAAGTTGAGCAGGCACAAACCAGCAGCCACCATAAACGGAACCCTTGCACCAAAACCTCCCAGCAATCCGCCAATCATGGGGCCAATGACAAAACCCAAACCAAATGCAGCACCAATTAATCCAAAATTCTTTGCACGGTTTTCAGAAGTGCTGATATCGGCTATATAAGCCGAGCAGGTTGTAACACTTGCCCCTGTAATGCCGGCAATAATTCTTCCAATAAACAACCAGCCGAGTGTGGGGGCAAAAGCAAGAAATAAATAATTGATTGCAAAACCAAACAGCGATGCAAGCAATACAGGACGACGACCGAAACGATCGCTCAGGTTTCCTATCAATGGAGAAAAACAGAATTGAGTGATGGCATACGCAAACAATAACCATCCACCGATCTTTGATGCTTCACTCATGTTTACATGACCCAAATCACCAAGCAATGCGGGCATTACCGGAATAATGATTCCAAAACCAATTACATCAATTAATAAGGTGATGAAAATAAAACCAACTGCTGCGTTTCGATTGCCTGCCATAAAATAAAAATAAGCTGTAAAGATGTTTTTTTTATTGCAGAGAAGGCAGAGTTTTTTTCACAGCCTGACAACTGCTGATATACGGCAAACAAAAAGGCAACAACTCTTTCCGGTTGTTGCCTTTTTTCGTACTTCGTATTTCTAAATTCGTATTTTTCTTTTATGCTCTTTTCTTCACGGCTGTTTTTGCAGGTGCTTTTTTCTGCTTGGTCAGTTCATCAATCACTTTACTGAAAGCGCTTACATTCACAGGCCCTTTGTAAGCTTCGCCATTGATATAAAAGAAAGGAACATCTGTAATGCCTTTATTAGCGCCTTCCAGCAAATCAGCTCTTACACTCCACCCGTAAACAGAGTCAACCAGCTTGCTGAGAAAATTTTTATCGGTAACGCCACTTTCTTTTGCATAACCTTTGAGGCTGATGGTACCCAACTGCCTGCGTTTGGCAAACAATAAATTATGCATTTCCCAAAACTTACCTTCCTGTGCTGCACCAATGGAAGCTTCGGCTGCCTTATGTGCACGCTGGTGTATGCGTGTTAATGGAAAGTGCCGGAAGTTGAATTGAAGTTTATCCTGGTATTTTTCCATCAACTGGTTCACTACTTCATTTGCCCTGGCGCAGGGTTCACTTTCATAATCACCATACATCACCAATTTCACAACCGCTTCCTTATTACCCACCCAGATATCTTTGGTTGGAATAATTTCAATTTCTATTGCTTTACTACGTGCCATAACCGTTCCTCTTTTTATATATTTTTATAATAGATCCTGTCTTTGTTATTATAACATTTCAATCGTTATGTTGTTGCCTTTTTGCTTTTTACTTTTGGTAAGTCAGATTCAGAGGCTTCATTTCTGAAGATCACCAACCCATCAAATACATCCACAACAACAGTCTTGGTTTTATCAATGTCACCTGCCAGTATTCTCCGGCTCAATCCGTTAACGATTTCTTTTTGAATCAATCGTTTGAGTGGTCTTGCACCGAACTGGGGATCGAAGCCATTTTCGGCCAGAAATTCAAGGGTATAATCGGTAAAATCCAGTTGTATTCCACTTCCTGCAACCAATTTCTGAAGGTTGTTCAACTGAATGCGGATGATGGATTTGATTTCCTTAAGCAGCAGCGGCGCAAACATAATGATTTCATCCACACGATTCAAGAATTCAGGCCTTATTGTTTGTCTGAGGAGCGTCATTACCTCATTTTTGGCCTTTTCGGTTGCTTTTTCGATTTCTTTTTCTGCTTTTACCCCTTCAAATGCTTCGCTGATGAGGTGGCTGCCGATATTGCTGGTCATAATAATAATGGTATTCTTGAAGTTTACCACCCTGCCCTTATTATCGGTAAGGCGACCATCATCCAGCACCTGCAACAACACATTCCAAACATCGGGATGCGCTTTTTCAATTTCATCGAGCAGTACCACACTGTAAGGCTTGCGGCGAACTGCTTCGGTCAACTGGCCACCTTCTTCATAACCCACATAACCCGGAGGTGCACCCACCAATCTTGAAACAGTATGTTTTTCCTGGTACTCACTCATATCAATCCTCGTCATCATACTCTCATTATCGAATAAATATTCAGCCAATGCTTTTGCCAATTCTGTTTTACCTACACCGGTTGTACCCAGGAAAATAAATGAACCGATTGGTTTTTTAGGATCACTCAATCCTGCCCTGCTTCTGCGGATGGCATCAGCAACTGCGGTGATGGCTTCTTCCTGGCCCACAACACGGTTGTGCAATTCATCTTCAAGCTGTAAGAGTTTTTCCCGTTCGCTTTGCAACATCTTTGCTACCGGAATGCCGGTCATCTTTGCAATATTTGCTGCAATATCCTCTGCATCTACTTCTTCTTTTAAGAGTCGCTTTTCACTGCTTGCGTCAAGCTGTTTGCCTAATTCAGTGATCAATGTTTCCTGTTCTTTGATCTTTCCATAACGTATCTCGGCAACCAATCCATAGTTGCCTTCCCGTTCGGCACGTTCGGCCTGCATCTTCAGGTTTTCAATTTCAGCTTTTGCATTCTGTACTTTTTCAACTAATTCTTTTTCTTCTTTCCACTTTGCTTTCAATGTGTCCCTGTCAACAGAAAGATTGGCAATATCAGTATTGAGTTCTTTTAACTTCGGTTCATCATTTTCCCGCTTGATAGCTTCACGTTCAATTTCTAATTGACGGATCTGCCGTTCTAATTTATCCAATTCTTCGGGCATGCTGTTCATTTCCAAACGAAGCTTTGCAGCGCTTTCATCAATTAAGTCAATGGCTTTATCGGGTAAAAAACGATCAGTGATATAACGAGCACTCAATTCAACTGCCGCAATGATGGCTTCGTCTTTAATACGTACATGGTGATAGGTTTCATAACGGTCTTTTAATCCCCGCAAAATAGAAATGGCATCTTCTACACTCGGTTCATCAATCATCACTTTCTGAAAACGGCGTTCCAACGCTTTGTCTTTTTCAAAAAACTTCTGGTACTCGTTTAATGTAGTTGCACCAATGGCTCTAAGTTCACCTCTTGCCAATGCAGGTTTTAAAATGTTGGCGGCATCCATCGCACCTTCTCCACCACCGGCACCAACCAGTGTGTGAATTTCATCAATGAACATAATGATCTCACCATCACTCGATGCCACTTCCTTCACAACGCTTTTTAAACGCTCTTCAAATTCACCTTTATATTTTGCACCGGCAATAAGCTGCCCCATATCCAATGCATAAATTATTTTTGATTTTAAATTATCCGGCACATCACCATTTAAAATACGCATGGCCAATCCTTCTGCAATGGCTGTTTTACCCACGCCGGGTTCACCCACTAAAATGGGATTGTTTTTTGAACGGCGGCTTAAGATGTGCAAGGTTCTCCTGATCTCTTCATCACGGCCAATCACGGGATCCAATTTTCCCTGCCGTGCCATTTCAATTAAATTCTTTGCATACTTGTTCAATGCATTGAACTGTGTTTCCTGTGTTTGACTTTTTACCGTATCGCCTTTACGCAATTCTTTAATGGCAGTTATCAATCCTTTCTCAGTTAACCCTGCATCTTTTAAAATTTTTGCAGTAGAATCATTGCCCTGTACAATTGCCAGCAACAAATGCTCAGGTGTTACAAATTCATCACCAAAACCTTTCAATGCTGAACCTGCACGAAGAATTACATTGTTGGCTTCACGACCAATCATCTGTGCCGCTTCGCCGGTTGTTTTGGGAAGTTTGCTGATGGCTTCAGCCAATTTTGTTTCTACAAGATTGAGTGTAACATTATTTTTCTTGAGCAGATATTCTACAGGGCTATCCTGCTGATCCAATAAAGCTTTGAGCAGATGTTCCGTTTCAATGTTTGTGTTTTGTGCATTAAATGCCAGTTGCTGTGCCTGCTGCACAGCTTCAGATGCTTTGATTGTAAAATTTCCAAGGTTCATATAGTTTTTTATTTCTTGTTTAAAATCTGACCTCATCCTCTTATCCTTCTCCAAAAGAGAAGGACGGTACATCATCTCTTTCCCAAACTATTAATTCTTCCACTTCAACTGTTGAAATATTTTCAGCAATATTTAACTGTTAAAATGCTTAATTACAAATGTTGATTCAATACTTTTTGTTCGGCCTCCCTCTCCCACCGGAGAGGGAACGCCTGCCCAATGTAGCTTTAGCGAAGGCGGGAGGGTGAGGCGTTTGCTTTCTTGGCCTCATCCTCCGTCTCCTTCTCCTTAATGAGAAGGAGCGGTGCACTTGTGCTAATCCAAACTATTTATTTTTCCATTTCAGCTGATGAAAACCGTTCAACCTGGTTGCCGGTTGCCTTTTTGTCTATTGCTTTTTGCCCTTCACTTGCCTCTTTCTCTCTTTTGATCTCTAAGTCCTGCCTTTAGCTTTTGTTAAACATTGATTCAACTGTTGAAATGCTTAATTTCTAAAGTTGATTCAATTAAATTTGTTTGGCCTCCCTCCCTCACCGGAGAAGGAACGCCTGCCCGATGTAGCTTTAGCGAAGGCGGGAGGGTGAGGCCTTTCACCTTATCTCTCAAATCACTATCCAATAAAAAATATCAGTAACAATGTCACACAACGCCTTCCTTATCCGACCCAAAGTCATAACCATATTACTTTTCCTGCTATTCTTTCAGTTCAGTTTTGCACAGCAGGACTTTTTAAAAGTTAACGATTGGGTGAATACGAATTTACCTGATCTCGGTGGCCGTGCCGTTATGATGATTTATAAAGATGGAAAGATGGTTTATAACCAGGCTTTTAATAAAATGAGCAAGCAGCAACAGAACCGTGCAAAAATAAAATCAAAAATAACCGGTGCAGATGAAGAAACCCTTTTGCAGGATTATACAAGCACCACCCGTGAACGTGTTGCCAGTTGCAGCAAATGGTTTACCGCAGCATTGGCCATGACGTATATTGATGAAAACAAATTGCGGTTGAACGATTCCATTGGAAAGTTTTTACCCATCATGAGTAAATATGGAAAAGGAAATATCCGTGTGTGGCATTGCCTTACTCATTTAACCGGCATCAATGCAGGTGGGCTGCGTGAAATGCTGGAAGGCATGAAGACTGTGAAAAGCATGAGCGATGCTATTGAAAAAATTGCCATAGCGCCCATGGAAGGAACACCCGGCAAAACCTTTCATTACAGCAATGCCGGTTTGCAGATCATGGCCGCCATCATTGAAAAAGTTAGTGAAAAAGATTTTGAAACTGCTTTTCGTGAACGCATTGCCCAACCGTTGAATATGAAGAATACCGACTTTGGAAAAAAAGATGTGCCCCTTGCAGCAGGCGGCGCCTACAGCACACCCGAAGATTATATGAACTTCCTAATCATGATCATGAACGAAGGAGAGTTTAATGGCAAACGTATCATCAGCAAAGCGCTTATCAATGAAATGCAGAAGAACCGTGTGGGGCGGGATGTAGTGATCATGAGCTCACCCGAAGAAGCGGGCACCTGGGGTTATGGTTTTGGTGAATGGATGATAGACTCACCACTGGCCATTGCCGATAAAAAAGATGCCATGCCCGACAGTAAACGAAGCACTGCCGTTACCAGCCCTGGCCTCTTTGGAAGTTTTCCCTGGGTGGAGAATGAAAAAAAATACTGCGCATTTTTATTTGTGTATAATTTAAAACACAAAGGAAGAAATACAAAGTATAAAGAGTTGAAGGCGGTTGTGGATGGGGTGTTAAGATAAACGTACGCCCCGTCTGATGCCCATGTCTGCCGGGGTTTGATTAGTGAGGAACCGTTTACAATCTTTTATTGGAATTTGTATTGGCGCAACGACACTACGAAATGTATAACAACAAGTATTTTATTTTCAAACCCCCTTTTTTGAGGAATACCTTAAAACATAGCATTTAATAATATAAATTAGCGTGTTAGTGGTCATTGTAAAACGGTAGAAGCCTTCCCATCACACAGGCTATAAGAGAAACGTTGCTAAGAAGTAAATTCTCCTGAAACAGCGCTTGCAATCATCGTAATGAGTTGGTAAATTTAACGGATCAATTATTCCAAACAGCTACCATCAGTTGATTGTTAAACCAACTAAACCATGGCAACAAAAATATTTGTGAACCTGCCCGTTAAAGATCTCAGCAATTCAATAACGTTCTTCACCAAACTGGGTTTTACATTTAATCCTCAGTTTACAGATGATAAAGCAACCTGCATGATTCTTGGCGAAAATATTTTTGCCATGCTGCTGGTTGAAGAACGCTTTCAGGATTTTACCAAAAAAGAAATTTGTGACGCAAAGAAAAGCACAGAAGTATTGATTGCGCTGGATGCTGAAAGCAAGGAACAGGTAGATGAAATGGTAAACAATGCGGTAAAGGCAGGAGGCTTACTTTATGCTGATGCCATGGATCATGGCTGGATGTACCAGCACAGTTTTGCAGATTTGGATGGTCATCAATGGGAACTCTTTTATATGGATGAAAGCGCCATGCCCAAAGGTTCATAAAACTGTTCCTTTGATTTCACAAACAGATGCATTAATTTATACCTCCTAAAAAATCATATCATGAAACGTTTACTATTACTTGCAACCATTTACCTGGGTTTCAGTACGCTGATTTTTTCTCAATCAACCCCTTATCATGTTGTGTTTGACATTACTACTGCTGATTCAGCCGTTCATCAGCGGGTTATTCGCTGGGTAAATGCTATCATTGAATCGAACCCGGATGCAAAAATTGAAATTGTATTTTATGGTAAGTCATTGAACATGGTTGTTCAGGATCAATCATCGGTAAGCAATGATATTAAGAAACTTGCTGCTGAAAAAAAAGCCAGTTTTGTTGTTTGTGAAACGGCTATGAAAGTGTTTAAGATTGAAAAAAGTCAGTTGTTACCCGGTGTAACAACAGTTCCTGATGGCATTTATGAATTGGTGCGTAAACAGGCCGAAGGATACGGGTATATTAAAGTGGTGAATTGAGTAAGATGATGACAATGCAAATACTTTCTGCTGCAACTCCATCAGCAAGAATTACGGAGCAAATGGTTTTAAGAACGGTCATTTAACTTCATCTGTCTGTTTATCTGTAAAAAAGTCAAAAAAAGTTTTTGTAGAAAAAGTTGTACCCTTATCTTTGCCGTCCTAAAAAGGGAGCATAGCTCAGTTGGTTCAGAGCATCTGCCTTACAAGCAGAGGGTCCGCGGTTCGAGCCCGTGTGCTCCCACAAAAAAAAGGTTCACAATTGTGAGCCTTTTTTATTTGCTTTCATTTTTCCTGGAAATTTTCAAAAAGATTATTGCTTTCCGGGCGGCCTTACAAAATCAGCAGGATGCTTTCTGAAATACCGCCACAGAATTCCCAAAAACTCAGGATAATCTTTCAGCCGTATGCCTCTTGATTTTACCGCTACATAAAACGCAAAACCAAAGCTTACAAAAAAGTTGAGGAACCCAATTAAACCAACACCCAGAAGTATGATTGACAGGAAACGGTAATCAACCGGTCCTTCCAAACCAAAAAAACCAATAGCGGTATTACCCGCAGAGATGGTGATGTGCCGTATATCAAAAGGAATCCCAAATATTTTTCCAATGAATGCTGCCATGCCCAGGAAAAAACCAAGTGATACACTGCCTGCAATGGACCCCAGTTTATTTTCAACAGCATCTACCAGCCAGTTCATTTGACGTTTACCCAAATTATGATGCAAAAAAGGATGCAACCTGATGCGCTGCGGCAACTGTGCATACACTGTATAATTCTCAACCCAGCCTGCAATCAATCCACTCAAAAACAAAAAGAATCCCGTAAAGCAGGCATACAACAAAGCCATGCTTTTAAACGGATGCTGTGCATTTAATAAAGCAAGCGCTTGGGCACCTGTTGCTATTTTTGAACCCGTTGCTTCAAAAAATAACATGGCCAATAAATAAGTAAGCGGAAATACTACCAATAAGTTTCCTGCAAAAGATGCAAGCTGACTTCTTGAAACCTGTGCAATGGTAGTTGCAAGATTTTCCAGATTGGGCCTGCCCAGAAGTTTATTACTGTCGAGTGAACTTGCAACAGCGGATGCCGTAAATGCAGGTTGCTTGGTAGCCAGTGTTGAACCTGTTGCCTGAATCAACAAAAAACCAATGCTGTAATTGGTACTGTACAATACCCCATGCCAAAAAGGTGCAACGGTAAGTTTGCCCAGCAGGTTTTTAAAAATGGCAATAAAGGAAATAATAAACCCGCCACCCAATGCACCTGCAAATAATTTGTAAAATTCTTTTCTTGTTTTGGTGATGAAGGTTTCACCACGCTTACCGCCGTGTTCTGAAATTTGGTAAGCCAGCAATCCAAAGTTCTGTGAAAGAAATTCGCCCAAACTGTTTTTGCGGTTTTGATTACGAACAACAGTGATGAAGTAATGAATGAAGCGTTTTGTATTGAATACATTGTCGCTGTCCAGCGCATCAAGTATCATAAAGATGCGTTCAACATGCTGCTCCATTCGTGTGAGCAAAAATGTTTCTGCCAGGCTTGTACCAACTTCTTTCCGTTGATCTTTGATCCATCTTATACTTTGTAAACAGTTATGCAATGCTTCCGCAATGCCTTCCTGTACCAGCTTTTGTTCATATTCATTATAAGGCTTCTGTTTTTTTTCAATCAGCAGGTTAGCCAAACGGTTCTGTTCTAAAAAAGGAAAGATTGCATCGTTCACTTCTGCATACTGCCGTGTTACTTCTTTTTCCAAACCCATCATGGCCAGGCGATACGACAACACCTGCATGGAGTGCAACATCTGGTTGATCAATTGTGGTTCTGAAAGATTTACTTCAATACCAATCATTTCAAAAAAACGTATCCACAAATCCTCGTCAATATTTTCCATCCACACATAATCATTCTGCTTATAAAAAATACGTTCAATCACAAACAAAAAATCGGTTGGTTTCAGCAATGCCGGTATGAGTTTGTGTTTCAGTTTTGAACTGAGCTCCTGTATAAAACCTCTTGAACTGATGAGTCCGCTTTCAGTTAATGCCGTAGTAATATCGCTGTTTACAAATTGTGAAAGCAATGCACGGCGCAGTGAAAACATCAAAGACCTGTCTTCCTGCAACTGAAATAAAAATGCTTTGAATTTGAGTTCCGCATCTTCGGTTCTCTTCACATTGGCCGGTCTTATCTGCTGAAATAACTCAACCAGAAAATCAAGCCCCCTGTTGGCAGAGTTGATGGAAAGCACAACAGCCTTCCCTTCAAGGGACGGCTTTTGTTGATCTTTTTTTCTGTTTGGGAGACGAAACTTCATGAATATTGCTTGCTGAGATGGTATAATGACAAAGTTCATGCCCTATTAGTTGCTTCATTGTTATGAATCAATTATTATTTGAAACCCTTTTTTTAACTTTGGCGTTGTGACAATCAAAAACTCCACTCATACAAAAGAGCTGATAGAAACAGATGTGCTTACAGATGTGGAAAAACCATGTCATTTAATTATGTGGAATGATGAAGTGAATACTTTTGAATGGGTAATTGAAACATTGGTTGATGTGTGCCATCATTCAACTGAGCAGGCCGAACAATGTGCATGGTTCATTCATACCAAAGGCAAATATGCGGTGAAGAATGGTTCGTATGATGATTTGAAACCAATGTGTGATACCATTACCGAAAGAGGCATTGGAGCAACTGTTGAAGTGGTAGCCTGATTTTTTTCTTCCCTTTCATTCCCTTTATTTTACACAATGGCATTACAAGTGTTAACAGATGAACTTTGGTTTCCTCCTGTTGAAGAAGCAGCACATGATGGGCTGTTGGCTATTGGCGGCGATCTGAGCACAGAACGTTTGTTACTGGCATATCGCAGCGGTATTTTTCCCTGGTTCAATGAAGATGAACCGCCGCTTTGGTGGAGCCCCGATCCACGATTTGTTTTATTTCCAACCGAACTGTATATAAGTAAAAGCATGCAGCAATTGTTGAAACGAAAAGCATTTAAAGTAACGGTGAACAAAGCTTTTACAGAAGTGATCCGTAATTGCGGCAGGCTAAAAAGAAAGGAACAGGATGGCACATGGATTACAGATGAGATTGAAGATGCTTATACCAAACTTCATCGGCTGGGTTATGCCGTTAGTATTGAAGCATGGAAAGACAAGGAACTGATTGGTGGATTATATGGCATCCGCTTGGGCAACCTTTTTTTTGGTGAAAGTATGTTTTCAAAAGTGAGCAATGCAAGTAAATTTGCTTTCATTTCTTTTGTAAAACAATTGGAAAAAGAAGGCGTTGTTTTGATTGATTGCCAGGTGTACACGGAACATTTGGGAAGTTTGGGTGCAAGAATGATTGGGAGAGATGAGTTCACAGCAATAGTGAATGCAAATGTTGAATAAAAGAAGAAATGAATCTATCTTCTTTTCATCGTCATGGCTAAAGCCGTCTCCCATTTCAACATTGCTATCCCCCCCGGGCTAAAGCGCCGGGGTTATGACTTATGAAAACGATATTATAACCCTTTCTTTTATGCCTGGGATAAACGTAATTTGAAACTTGGCTATATCCCCGACTTTTAAGTCGGGGATAAAACTAATATGGAATTTGGCTTTAGCCTTGATTCATGATTATGGCCAAAGATTTTCTGATTTACTTTAACTATCCCCTGGCTAAAGCGATGGAGTTATGAGTTATGACTTATGAAAACCAGACTATAACCCTTTCTTTTATGCCTGGGATAAACGTAATTTGAAACTTGGCTATAACCCCGACTTTTAAGTCGGGGATAAAACTAATATGGAATTTGGCTTTAGCCTTGATTTTTGTAATTTGTAAAAAACAATTCGCATGGCTTATGTAAAAATTCTGATTCACTCTGTATGGGGAACCAAAAATCGTTTCCCCTTCTTTGATAAAGAAACAAGACCTGTTGTTTGGCAGCATATCAAAGAAAATGCGAAGCTGAAAGGCTTTTACCTTGATGCAGTTAATGGCTACTCCGATCATGTACACTGCCTCATGTATCTCAATGCAGATATGAGTTTATCAAAACAGATTCAATTATTAAAAGGAGAAAGTTCTTTTTGGCTGAGCAAAAGTAGTTTCCTGAAAAGCAAATTTGAGTGGGCAGATAAATATTTTGCTGCTTCTGTTAGTGAAGAAAAGATTGCTGTTGTAAGAAGTTATATTGCTAAACAAGCAGAACATCACCAAAAAACTACTTTTCTTGAAGAGTATAATCGTTTTATGAGGCATTCTGGATTTCAGGAAGATCAAGGCTAAAGCCAAATTTCTTGCTGGCATAAACCCCGACTTAAAAGTCGGGGTTATTATTTCGAGTGATCATGTATTCATCTGTAAATTTATCTTAAGCCTGCGTTGTCTTTCTTTTTCTGAATGAAATCCGTTTTATGAGAAATACTGACAGTACAATTCCAATCAGCAATGGCCAGATATAAACCAAGCCTACCAATACATCACCCAACCCATTCCAACCGCTTACAAATGCTTCTTTTGTTTTGGTCCAGAAGCTGATATGATCTGATTCCTTTGCTGAAGCATTTACCACCTGGTAAAACGTAAGGTTGATTGTACTCATTGCAGATGCATTAGAAAGATAATTGATTCTTCCTGCTGCACTTTCAATCTCTTCCTGTATGTCATTGATCTCGTTTTGAACCTGCAGGATTTCTTCCATATTTTTTGCCTGCTTCAACAGATCGAGGTAACGCAGGCGAACCTGCTTCTTTGCTTCCAATCTCAATTTTGTATCTACATACTGCGTAGTAACATCTTCAGAACTGATTTTCTTTTCGTTGATCTTACCATCGCCGGTTGTAAGAAAATCAACAGCAGACTGGAACTGATCAACAGGTACTTTTATGGTGATGATGTTTTCAATTTTGTATTCCGTTTCGGTTTGCTGCTCATCAGCAATGTATCCACCAAACTGATTGGCAGAAGAATGCACCAGCTGATTAAACTTTTTATAGTCTTTTACTTCAACGTTCAAGGTTGCGGTTTTAATGATCTTCTTATTCCAGTCGGGTTTGCTCTCCGGTGATTGCGAAGGTTTCGATGGCTCTTTTGTTTGTTCAGGTTCCCCGGGTTGAGAAGGTGAAGGAGATGCAGCAGTATCTGTTGCAGATGTTTGTTCTTCTTGTTTTGCCTCGGGTGAAGCGAGTGTAAAATCTTGTGTCTTATTCTTCACTGCTTCAGAACGGCCACATGCTAAAAACAAAAAGAATACGAAGATGAAATGAATGTATCGCATAAATTATTTTTTAATCAGATGCAGAAAAAATTGATTTACATAAAATTGTCTGGCCAATGTTTCCAGCAGCCGCACTTAATCGTTAACGGCTCTGTTTCTTAAAGTAAAAGATGGAACTGTCTGCATTCATAATTAAAAACTGCTCTTTACTTAAAGAAAGAATTTGTACAGGGTGCTTTTCAGTGAGTGAATCACCTTCTGTGAAAACGAGGCTGGCACTGTCTTTCCATTCATAGCCGTGTTTAACAGGAACAATACTGTCGCCCAGCATTTGCGTAATACTTCCGTCTTCTTTAAACCAAAAATGATACTTTGTAAAATTAGAATCCAACGCCATTGCCAGTAACCCAATTGCATAGTTTGAATCTTTTGCAGCAACGGAATCAATTTTCCAATTGCCGATAATTGTTTGCTGATAAGAAGTGATAACAGGTTTCTTTGTTTGAAAATACCAGTACACAGCTCCGCCTGCGGCTGCCAGTAGTATGACAGCCAAAATGATCTTTTTCATTTTGTGATGTTTTAGATTGATGTTAAAAAAAGAAGTCAGATACAGGAGCAGAAGAGTAATTGCTGAATTCATTTGCCGGCAGAGCAAGTCATTCAACTGCTGATGTATCATTCATAAATAATGATTGATACCTGTTGCAGATAAAAAGTAACCTTATGAATTTGTTAAAGAAAACTAAGAGAAAGAAAGAAGGAGCTAAGAGTTCAAAAGAGAGGAAAGAGTGCAAGGAGGTTTCAAATACAATTTACACTGAGCGGTATAAAATTTCAAAACTTTGGTTATAAAAAAGAGATGGTTGCATGTTTCGGCAACCATCTCTTTTTCTCTTTATTACTTTTTAAACTCTTAGCTCACTCCCCTGCCAACTCCAGCACCACTTTCCATTCAGCATCGCTTACTTTGGAAACACTGAGACGGCTGAGTTTAATAATTTCCATATTCGCCAAACGCTTTTCTGCTTTCATTTGTGCAAGACGCACCG
>CAMTVU010000042.1:0-27474 GCA_947085245.1 uncultured Chitinophagaceae bacterium
AATACAACCTACGTAGTTTATTTTGGCACATTTGGGATGCTGCTGCTAGCCGTTGGTCTTATTGTATTTATTGTTTTTCACCAGCGTAAGGTTATCTATTACCAGTTACGCATGAAAAAAATGCAGGAAGATCAGCAACAAATGATGCTGCAGGCTTCTATACAAAGCCAGGAAGAGGAGCGCCAGCGTATTGCTGCCGACCTGCATGATGATGCAGGCCCCTTACTTGCTACTGTTCGCTTATACCTTAATGAAAACCTTATTCACCAGGATCAGGGCACAATGTTGCAGAGTATATACAATGCCAAACAGATCATTGATGATACCATTCAGTTGATCCGCAATATGTCTCACAGCCTTATACCCCCCACTTTAAAGAACTTTGGGCTTGAAAGTGCTGTAACTGATATGTTTCAGAAGATGAACGGAAGTGGTTCCATAAGCGCCAGCGCCCGTTTTCATGATTATAAAAAGCGTTTAAAGCTGGAGTATGAGCTGTCCATCTTCCGGGTTTTGCAGGAACTGGTGAATAACACCCTTAAACACAGTAATTCAAGTTTTATTCATCTAACTCAAAACAAAACCGGCCAGTACATTTACATACGCATGCATCATGATGGCGAAGGATTAACCCAAACAGAATATGAAAAACTGAGAGATACCCCCATGGGAATGGGATTAAAAAATATTTACAGCCGGGTTAAGATTTTAAACTCAAAAATCATGTTTGAAAAAGATTCGTCCAACACGTATTACAAGGTAACTATTGAAATTCCTGTTGAAGCAATGTTATGATAGCTGAAAAAGTTTAACTTTAAATCCAAATCTTATGAGCCAGATAAAAGTAGCCATAGCAGACGATCACCAGATATTCAGGAAAGGAGTTATTCTTTCCCTTCGGTCGTACACTAACATTAAATTTGTTTTGGAAGCCGAAAACGGTGAGGAATTATTGGCAGGTTTAGCTGAAGCCCAACCTGATGTAATTCTTATGGACCTTCGCATGCCGGGTAAAGATGGTATTGAAACTACCAAGGCTGTAAATAAACTGTTCCCAAACATGCATGTTCTTGTTCTCACAATGTATGAAGACGCACGGTTTGTAACACATTTAATGGAAAACGGTGCCAATGGTTACCTGCTCAAAAGTTCTGACCCGTCTGAAATTAAAAAGGCTATTCTTGAAGTTTACACAAAAGGCTATTACCTCAATAATTTTGTAAACCGCATCCTGCTCAAAAAATCGCACACCAAATCAAAAGCCATTCCTACGCTTAATAGTGAAATTCAAATTTCTGATAAGGAAAAACAGGTAATCAGGCTTTTATGTATGGAATACACGGCACAGGAAATTGCAAAAGAAATGGAAATCAGCCCACGAACAGTAGAAGCAATTAAAGACCGTTTAATGGAACGTTTTGGAGTGAAAAACTCTGTTGGTCTTGTTTTCTTTGCAATGAAAAATTCATTGATTGATTAAGAAAGTTCGGCCTTTATATGTTCATACAATAAAGATTCCTTTAAAAAGGCGAGCATATATTTTGCAAGTTGAGGATTGATTGTACTCAACTTTTCTAAATCCTTCACACCAAGATCATAAGCTGCCATTATTCCCACAGCATTATTCCCGAGTTCTATAATTGTATTTTCATCCTTATTGTGCCTGTCTTCAACCAGGTCCTTAAAATCATCCAGTAGTAAAATAGGTCTTGCAAGCGAATACCAGAATGGCAAAAAGTTTTCAACCCACTCATCGGTTAACTCAAGATCAACCAGCGTAAAAAGAAAAGCATCCGATCTTGCAAGTGCTTTATGACTTGTTTCAAATTTGAAGAATGCTGAAGGCCTCCCGGATAAAACCCGATACAAATCATTAGAAAGTTTTTCCTGTTTCATTGTGGGCTCCCATAGCTGCCTGCATTCATCCAGAAATTCTTCAAAAGAAATTTCACCGCTTTCATAACGCTTTAATTGGTGAAAGCCATTTTCCATTAACGAAACATGCCCATCATTCAAAAGTAAGTTTAAGGGAACACCCAGCTTATGAAAAAGATCAAAGGCAAATGGTATAGTTAGAAAACCAAAACCTCCTGATATATAAATACGCTTGTTTTTCCAGAAAAGATTATTGGGCGGAACAGTTCTTTCGTTAGCAAAATAATCAGCAACCTCACTGTTGATCCCCAGGCTATCTTGTAACTTTCTTGAAGTTATTACCATTGAATTTATTTTTAATTGTATCGGTAAAGGTTGTTAAGGCAAGGTTTTTTCGATTAATTACTGATGATACGGAGTCTGTAATAACCTTAAACAGGTCGGGGCGTTTCAAATAAAAATTATAGCTCCTGTTAAATTCATTTTTCGTTGTGTGGTGAAGTTGAAATACTTTTAAAAAACCGGAAGCATTTTCATTCGGCCATTTCAATGTTGAATCTTTTACTATGCGTTCGCTGTTAAGTGCGTCTGCTATAAGTATATCTGTAAGAACAGCCTGCATTTTTTCAGGAGGCAAAACGCCATTGGGTATCTTCTTCTTATCTGAGCAAGAGCCGGCAAACAAACTAATCCAAAAAAGAAGCAGGAGCAATCTCATTTCAACTCTTGTTTATATTTATTAGAATTGCTTACATCGAGACGGCTTACTATTTCTACCACCCTTGCTTTATCCTGCGGCGCAGCTTTTTTAAACAGATTGATCAATTCATCCGATTTGCCAAGCATGAAAAACTGAACAATCATCAGGTTCGGATTTTCCCTGTTGAGATTATCCATATAAACCAGTGCGTTTAAAATTTCAGCACGTGCTGTATTTTCATCTTCATACATCACATCTAAACCTCTTCTGTAGTAGTTATAATACACATCATGAATAACAGCATAACGGTTATTGCTCAAATTCTCCGTAAGCCAATACCGGTTACGGTTATTATTTTCATAAGACTTCCAGCCTGATATCTTTGTTGCATCGGGCGCATTATTCACCACATTCAACGCCTTTTGAAAAAGGGGATCTCCACCTCTTATGGAAAATGAATCATAATCAAACCCAAGAATAATATAGGCATAATAGGCCATTACAGCTGTAAGGTTTGAAACCAAAGGATCAGTGCCTGATATACGGTTCTCATTAAATTCCATTGGTTGTGATTCAATATACTTAAAATCAAAATTGGGATCCTGGAAATTAATGATTGGAGAAATATAAGAGGTAGAATACACAGGGCGTGCGGCCTGAATTGTAATGCTGCCTGAGAACACATTGGGCTCCGGCATTTCCCGAAGTGTAATCAGTAATTGGCAATTAATCTTTTCGTTGGGTTTGAAATTATCATTTGTCCATTTTCTGTTGTTCAGGAAATTGGTGAGTGAAGTTTCAAGTGTACGGAATATTTTTCTGTCAACAGTTGATGGGATCTGATTATCCACCACTCTTACACGTGCATTTAATTCCTGTGCATGTATGTTTGTTTGAATAATAGTACAAAGCAGTAAACTAAAAAGAATTTTATTCATTCATCAGCTTTTTAATTGTGTCAACAATGTCGGTTGCAACTTCGTCTTTTGTCTTCAGGGGAAACGAATATTCATTTCCTTTCTTATCAAAAATGCTGATTTTATTTGTATTTCCTCCAAACCCGGCTCCTGCATCTTTCAATGAGTTCAGCACTATCATATCTGCATTTTTTGATTTTAATTTTCCCAATGCATATTCTTTTTCATTGTTTGTTTCCAGGGCAAACCCAACCAGCCATTGCTGAGCAGTTTTAACAGCTCCCAAACTTCCTAAAATATCTGTTGTTTTTTTCAGCTCAATGTGAAATGAAGCCTCAGTTTTTTTAATTTTCTCATCTGCCCTGTGAACAGGTGTATAATCTGCAACCGCTGCCGACATAATTGCACCTTTACAAGAAGGGAACTGTTCTACACAGGCATTATACATTTCTTCAGCAGTTTTTACTCTTATAAGTTTTGATGGAGCTATATTGATGGGTTGTGTTGAAGGGCCAAGAACAAGAATTACCTCGGCGCCACGTTGAGTGAGTTCTTCAGCCAATGAAATACCCATCTTCCCGCTTGAATGATTTCCAATAAACCGAACCGGATCAATAGCTTCATAAGTAGGCCCCGCTGTTATCAGTACTTTTGTACCGGTAAAGTCTTTACTACTCAAAAAAAAATGTTCAATATGCATCAGTATCTGCTCAGGTTCTGCCATTCTTCCTTCACCTGTTAACCCGCTTGCCAATTCACCCGATTCTACAGGGAGAATAATATTTCCATAAGATTGTAAAAAAGTAATATTTTTTTTTGTGGAAGGATGTTTCCACATGTCTTCATCCATTGCAGGAGCAATCATAACAGGGCATGTAGCCGATAAATAAACAGCAAGCAACAGATTATCGCACAAGCCATTTGCCATCTTAGCCAATGTATTACAACTAAGCGGCGCAATCAGCATCAGATCAGCCCAACGACCTAATTCTACATGATTAGCCCAGGTGTTCTCATCAAACAAATCAAAAAGAACCTTATTCTTAGACAGTGTTGCTAATACAAGTGGTGATACAAAGTCTTTTGCAGCAGGCGTAATAATCACTTTTACCTCAGCACCTTCTTTAACAAGTAAACGCAGAAGTAAAATTGCCTTATAGGCAGCAATGCTCCCCGTAATGCCTAATACTATTTTTTTTCCTTTCAGTTTCATTTGCCAATGTAAAATAGAGCAAATTGATTAATTAAAAAACAGCAATGGCGACCAATGGCCGCCATCAATTAAAAGTTCAGTTCCTTTTAAGCGAACAAATCATTCTCAGCACGACGATGATAGATTTTATCATCCATGAACTCCTGAGTTGCAAGCAGTGCAGGGTTGGGCATGCGTTCGTATGCTTTTGAAATTTCGATCTGTTCCTTATTCTCATGAATTTCTTCCAGACTGTCTGTGTGACTTGCAAACTCTTCCAGTTTATTGTGCAACTCCTCTTTCAGAGAAATATTAATCTGGTTGGCACGTTTTGCAACAACTGCAATTGATTCATAAAGATTGCCTGTTTTAGCTTTTATATCAGCAATATTCTTTGTTTCAACCACACTGCTTGTATTAGCACTAACTTTTCTTATCAGTCTGCTCATTTGTTATAGTGTTTAAATTGTTTTTAGAAAGCTTGAAATATTTTTCTGCGTCTTTTAACCGTTTACTTTCGGGGAAGCGATCAACAAAATCGTAATACTCCTCAACTACTTTTTCATAACGTTCTTTTTGCTTCTCTTCAATACTCATTCCAGCATACTGGAAGTAAGATTTAATGATCATCAATTTATACTCATCTGCTTTTATCGATTCGGGATAATGGTTGAGCAAATTGGTAAAGGTTATGGCTGCTGCTCTGTAGGACCCCACATTATAATACAACTCTGCACTTTTATATTCCTTCAGCTCCAGTTTTTCGTAACACTGTTCAATGATCTTCCTGGCTTCTTCCTGTTTGGGTGATTCCGGGTAATTGTTTAAATGCGCCTGCATAAAACCGATCGTCTTCTGAGTTGTGGATTGATCCAGATCTACTTTTGGTGATTGTTTAAAGAAGGAATAGGCTCTCATAAAATCAACCTCGGTTGCCTTTGGGCTTTTAGCAAAAGCCTCCAAGAATCCTTTAAAGAGGTTTTCAGCATTGAGGTAATCCTCCTGGAAAAAAGCACAGTTTGCATATTTAAAATAAAGATCTTCAAATCTTGGATCATTCCTTAATAATGGAAACAGATCCTCGTAGAGAACCTGAGCCTTACTATACTTCTTATTTGCGTAATACTGCTCGGCCATTCCGAGCTTGTATTCAACATCTTTACTCTTGAGTATCCTGGTTACAGTTTTCCTGTTACATCCTGCAAGGATAAGTACAACGCTAAAAGCAATTAACAGTTTTATTCTAAAATTCATAAAAGCCAGCAAAGTTAAGATTTTCGGGCAAATTAGCCTTATCCTTTTTGTAAACTTGAAAAGACCGGTTAATCTTTTCCTAAAGAAAAGCCCCGACTATTAAAACGTCGGGGCTTTATAAGTAATTAATTTTGATTTATTACTTCTGTTCAGCACGAAGTTCAACTACTGAAGGATCGCCTTCATGACAGTCGTACTGCGCAATAACTCGATCAGCGCTGATACCTTGTACTTCAACCAAGTATTTAACAATTGCATCCACACGCTTCTGACCTAAAGCCTGACCTGATTTACTCTTAGCTGCACTACCGCAAACAATCAACTTACATTCTGGGTTGCCACGTAATGAGGTAGCTACGCTTCCAACCAAAGCTTTCGCTTCAGCACTCAAAGTGTTTGAGTTTCCACCAAAGTTGATAGTTGGTAAATCAACCAAGTTACACTTAGGAGGCGCAATTACCGGAGTTTTACAACACTCAGGATCCGGGCACTTACCAACGCCATCAGCATCTACAGGCTGACACTGAGTTGGGGTAATCAATTCTTTATCCTTACAATCAGGAACACCATCACCATCTGTATCACGGCTTACACCATGATTATCTACAGGACAACCTGCAGGTGTATTGGGTTCATTATCAAACTGATCAGTTACACCATCACCATCAGCATCGTCCAAAACCGGTTTGGGCATCTTCATGTGGCGTGGCGCATTCAATTCGTTGTAAGAATAATCCAAAGGATTTAACCACCAGAGCGGCTCAACTGACTTGGCGCCAAGGCTATAATTCAGGTTTACATTTGTATAATGCCATGTATCAAAATCACGTGTCATTGCAGCATCACCCAAAGAAGCTTCCTGCCAACGCTGACCGTCTAATAAGTCATCGTTAGTCCATGTAAGTATTTCTTCAATACCTATACTGAAACGCTTGCTTAGTTTAAAGGCTACACCAAAACCAGCTTGTACAGTTGGCTTGAAAGTCATGTCAAATAATTTCGGGCGACGTAAGTTCTGGCCCTCTGCAGCACTTTCATACACTTTATCCATACCTGCTCTTAAATCACGCAGGATATCGCCCCTGTTTTTATTTGCAACCTCATACTTGCTGAGAACAGAACGGAATAGTGCATTATAAGGTAAGCCTGCAGCATTGAACGCATCTACCTTTGACTCATAAATTAATCCTCCAATACCACCAATACCATAAATAACAAACCCGGTTTTAGCTTTATGGAAGCGAATATTATTTAATGTTATGATTCCCTGTAACGCAACCTGGTGTGAAACTGTTCTGTAGTTGTAATAAACAGGATCTCCCAACAAATTACCCATTGGGTAAGGCAAAAACCCATTTGTACTTTGAACCTGGCGAAGATTACCGCTGTTTGGAGGGCTTTGTACATTAATTGGAGCAATGTAATTCGATTTCCAAGCTGGGTTCTTTCCATAATTGAAGGCTGGATTCCAGTTCATTCCTTTAGCAATACCGCCACTGTAAGCCAGTCGTGCCGAGAAAATATAACCAAATGCCTTTCTTACATGAGCTCCCCAGCCAATTTGAGGAATGCGGGCATTAATGTCGCCACTGATTGCAACATTGCCTACACTCACACCTACTTCCCACTGATTACGTGGTTTTGCGGGGAACGGCTGTTGATTTTGTAAAAATTCGCTGTGTTGAGCTTTACCATTTTTGGGGATAAGAGACGAGTCTTTCCAATCATACTGCGCAAAGAGATTGGTAAAAATAAGACATAGGGCCCCCAAAAGAAGGGTGTACTTTTTGCTTGCCATAGTTGTTGTATTAAGTTTCGAAAAATTCCTGATGATTATTGCAAAAATAGAGATCAGTTATTAAAAAGCAAATTTTTTAATATTTATTTATAATTCAATCACATATAAATGACTATTTTATTCCAAAAAGTGCTGCATTTACACCAAATTAAATGAAAACTGCTCATTTAGCGTAAATTGCCGCCACATGAACTCTTCCCAAGACATTCAACAACTGGTAAAAAGCGAATTACAGGAATTTGAAGAAAAATTCAAATCAGCAGTTAAAAGCAGGGTGGCCTTGCTCGACAGGATCATGCAGTATATCATCAAACGAAAAGGCAAACAGATAAGGCCCATGTTTGTGTTTTTAAGCGCTAAACTTTTTGGTGATGTTACAGAAAGTACACACAGGGCTGCTGCTTTGGTTGAATTGCTTCATACAGCAACCCTTGTACATGATGATGTGGTGGATGAAGCGATGGAAAGAAGAGGTTTTTTTTCTATTAATGCACTTTGGAAAAATAAAATTGCAGTACTGGTAGGAGATTACCTGCTGTCAAAAGGCTTGCTGCTTTCTTTAAAAAATAATGATTTCAATACGTTGAAAATATTATCGGAAGCGGTAGAAAAAATGAGCGAGGGTGAACTGCTTCAAATTGAAAAGACAAGAAAATTAAACCTGAGTGAAGATGTTTATTTTGAAATCATAAAAAATAAAACTGCCTCACTTTTATCATCTGCTTGTGCTGCCGGTACATGGTCAACCACAAATGATCTTCACAAAACAGAACAAATGAAACTCTTTGGAGAAAAAGCAGGCATTGCTTTTCAGATCAAAGATGATTTGTTTGATTATGGAAGTGAATCAGTAGGGAAACCAACCGGAAATGATATTAAAGAAAAAAAACTTACCCTTCCTTTGATTTACACACTTAACACTGTGAGCCCGGCTAAAAAAAGAGAACTGATTTACATTCTTAAAAACGAGAACAGAAAGAAAAAATATATTAACCAGGTTATTGCTGAAGTTGTAAAAGCAGGCGGCATAACTTATGCAACTGAGAGGATGAATCAATACAGGGATGAAGCAATTGCTTTGTTGCACCAGTTCCCTGAAAATGAAATTAGAAATGGTTTAGAATCATTGGTACGTTTTACAACCGACAGAAAATACTAAATACATGCAAAAAAGATGGACCATTTTGCAGACCGATGCGGAAAAAACTGAAGCACTTGCCAAAGAACTCAAAATCCATCCTTCTATTTGCCGCATTCTTGTTCAACGTGGAATTGATTCGTTTGAAAAAGCAAAGAATTTCTTTCGCCCGCAGCTAAGTGATCTTCCTGATCCCTGGTTGATGAAAGACATGCAAAAAGCCGTGGAAAGAATTCTGTTTGCCTTCCTGAAAAAAGAAAAAATATTGGTTTTTGGTGACTATGATGTAGATGGTACTACAAGTGTTGCCAGCATGTATCAGTTTCTTGTATCAGTATATGAAAAAGAGTATCTTGATTTTTATATTCCTCACAGGTACAGAGAAGGCTATGGCGTTTCAAAACAGGGAATTGATTTTGCAAAAGAAAATGGCTTTCCATTAATTATATCGCTCGACTGCGGAATTAAATCAGTTGAACTGATTGCTTATGCCAAAGACTTGGGAATAGATTTTATTGTTTGCGATCATCATTTGCCCGATACTATTTTACCACCTGCAATTGCCATCCTCAATCCAAAACAAATTGATTGCAATTACCCTTATAAGGAATTATGTGGTTGTGGTGTTGGATTTAAATTGATCACAGCCCTTGCCCAGAAATTAAACCTGCCTGAAGAACATATTTATTGTTATCTCGACCTGGTTGCTACTGCAATTGCTGCAGACATTGTTCCAATAACAGGCGAAAACAGGATCCTTGCATTTCACGGCCTGAAACAGGTAAATGATAAGCCATCCAACGGAATAAAAGCGTTGATGTTTTTAAGCAAGGCAGAGAAAGAAATGCATATTACCAACCTGGTATTTATGATTGCCCCACGTGTAAATGCAGCCGGCAGGATGGATGATGCAAAAAAAGCGGTGCAGATGTTTATAGCTGAAACGTATGAAGAGGCATTAACTTATGCAGAAATGTTACATGCCGATAATGATGACAGGAAAGAAGCTGATATGTCCATCACTGAAGAAGCATTGGCAATCATCAACAATGATGAAAATTTAAAAACAAAAAAATCAACTGTGCTTTTTCAACCGCATTGGCACAAAGGGGTTGTTGGTATTGTTGCATCACGTTTAACAGAATATTATTACCGCCCTACAATTGTGTTAACCCAAAGTGGTGAATATGTTGCCGGCAGTGCCAGAAGTGTGAATGGATTTAATTTATATGAAGCTGTTCATGCCTGCAGGGAATATTTGCTGGGCTATGGCGGCCATTTTGCAGCTGCCGGGCTTACACTGCTTCCTGAAAATATTGAAGCCTTTACATACGCATTTGAAAAGGTTGTAAATGATAACATCACACCTGAGCAATTAATTCCTGAAATTATAATTGATACTGATCTGTCTTTTGCTGATATACGTCCCGGCTTTTATAATATCCTTAAACAGATGGAACCTTTTGGGCCTGAGAACATGCGACCTGTTTTTATTTCAAGAAATGTAACCGATACAGGATACAGTAAAATTGTTAAAGAACAGCACCTGCGTTTGGTTGTAAAACAAAATGATGTGGTATTAACCGGTATTTTTTTCAGAGCCGCTCATCTTATGCCAATTGTTCAACAAGGATCATTTGATGTTGTTTATACCATTGACGAAAATGACTGGAATGGCAGTGTAACTCTTCAATTAAAAGTTATTGATATAAGACCCTCAGCCTCTTGAAGCTTTATCAGCACATACGTTACTTCCTGTACATCTCTTCCAACTGGGGATTCAGGATTGGCATGTTCACCTTTGGCCGGGAATTGAAAGGTGAAAAGAAATATAAAATCAATACAACATCTGTTATTAATTTATCACAACTCAATATTACAGGCAATCAACTGGCGCATGCAACAGAATATATGCCCGTAAATTATTTTACAATGGAGCAATTGCTTGCACATCTTCCGCAAAAAGCAAGAGAAGGTACTTTTCTTGATATTGGTTGTGGCAAAGGAAGGGCTATGTGCATGGCAGCACATTTCGGCTTCAGCAAAGTAGCAGGAATTGATTTTGCAAAAGAATTGATTGATGCTGCAGAAAAAAATCTGCGGCAAACAAAACAAGTTTTTCCGGGTCTTCAATACAAATTGTTATGGAACGACATGAGCGAATTTGAAATTGAAAAAACAGTAAGTACAGTTTTTTTGTTCAACCCGTTTGATGAAGTTTTAATGAAAACTGTTATCAATACAATTACGGCATCCTTGAAAAGTCATCCCCGCCCCTTTTATGTTTTATATACCAGCCCAAGGCACGAAGAATTATTTTTTGAAGAGGGGTATGATGTTATTTACCGGGTAAAAAAATTCAATTACCTGGAAGGGGTTGTTTTAAGTAAATAATTATTCTATTCGCCCTATGTAAAATCCAGAAATACGGTCATCGTAAAACTACGTATGTGAGTAAAAACATTGAACCTAATAAATATTGAATACGGATTACCCCTACATTTACGACTCCAAAATCCTTCCGATTAATCCGATCCCATTTCCTTCCAAATTTATTTTTAGAAAAGTAAACTAACATTACAATGAGAAAAATTTCCGTATTGCTTTTTGCATGTATTTCCTATTTATCCATTCAAGTTTCCGGTCAAACTGTATCGTTAACATCGGGAACTTATTCTCAGGATTTTAATACGCTTGTTAATTCTGGTACATCTTCAGTTACACCCGCCGGGTGGTTTTTTTCCGAAAGCGGAACAAACGCCAATGCAACTTATACAGCAGGCACTGGTTCGGGCAATTCGGGAGAAACCTATAGTTTCGGTGCAACCGCAAACTCTGAAAGGGCTTTTGGAGGACTTCGCTCAGGTTCACTTGTTCCGATTATTGGTTCGGGGTTTACTAATAATACAGGTACTACCATTTCTTCATTAACCATAAGCTACACAGGCGAACAATGGCGTGCCGGAGTATTAAACAGGAATGCTGCAGACAGGCTGGATTTTCAACTAAGTACCAATGCAATATCTATAAGTGATGCTGCTGCTACATGGACAAATTCTGATGCACTTGATTTCAACAGTCCGAATATTAATACTGCAGTGGGAGCATTGGATGGCAACTCCCCTGCTAACCGTACTGCAATCAGTTTTACAATAACCGGTTTGAATATTCCGGGCGGAGCAACCTTTTATATTCGGTGGACGGATTTTGATATTGCCAGTTCAGATGATGGATTGTCAATTGATGATTTTTCTCTCAGCTTTACCGGAATAGTTGCTTCAACTGTTTCAGTTGCAGCCGGAATAAATGCTGCTGAGCCTGCAACATCAGGTACATTTAATCTTACTCTATCTTCTCCTGCACCAGTTGGTGGCATTACTGTTACTTATACTTTAGCCGGTTCAGCAACAATAAATACCGACTATACTGATCCACAAGCAGGTTCTGTAACAATAGCTCAGGGAAATAATTCTGCTGCAATTACACTTAACGTAAATGATGATCTGGCTGTCGAAGGAACTGAAACGATTCAACTTACAATAACCGGTGTTACAAGCCCTGTTACAATCGGCACAAGCACGGCAACAATTAATTTAAATGATAATGATGTTTCTCCTTATGCTTCATTAATCAATATCTATACACAGGATTTTAATACATTGGCAAGTACAGGAACATCATCGGTTGTGCCAACAGGCTGGTTGTTTAATGAAGTGGTTGGCAACACTACCTATACTGCCAGTACAGGATCAAGTACTTCTGGAGATACATATAGTTTTGGATCTACTTCAAGTACTGAAAGAGCTTTTGGAACTTTAGCCTCAAACCCTTTAAACTCTACAATTGGAGCACAAATCCAAAACAATTCCGGTTCAACAATCACTAAACTTAAAATTATTTATACTGGTGAAGAGTGGAGATTGGGTGCAACAGGCAGAACAGACAAGCTTTCTTTTGAATACAGTTTAAATGCAACATCACTTACAAATGGCACTTGGTTACCTGTAACGAATCTTGATTTTATTACACCAAACATTACAGGAACAAACACAAAAGTTGGCAATGATCCTGAAAACAAAACTTCTATATCATACACAATTAGAAATTTATCAATACCAAACGGTGCAGTATTTTTAATACGTTGGGTTGATCCAAACATTTCAGGCAATGACGATGGTCTTGCTGTTGATGATTTTACAATAGAAGCCAATCCTGTTGATTTAATTCCACCTACACTGGTTTCTCTTTCTCCGGCAAACGGAACTGCCAATATTCCCATCAATATTTCAGCATCCATTCAATTGAATGAAGAAGTACAAAAAGGAACTGGTAATATTCGTTTAAGACACGTTGCTGATAACAGCATCTTCCAAACAATCAATATTACTTCACCTGCTGTAACTGTTTCTTCCTCTTCAGTAAATATTACTTTAAGTAATCTTGAAGTGAATACTGCTTATTATGTTGAAATTGATAATGGTGCTATCACAGATCTCGAAGGAAATAGTTTTGCAGGCATCAGTGGCAACAGCACATGGGCGTTTACAACAGGTATTAATATTTATGTTGCCAATTTTCAAACATGCACTTCCGGCATCAGCGATGGATTTACACAATACAGCGTTACCGGTACTTTAACATGGGCATGTACTTCTTTCGGACACGACCCCAATGATGCTACCGCCACTGCATCTCTTGCAAATGCTGTGCAGATGAACGGATTTTCAGGTGGAACCAATGTG
This sequence comes from uncultured Chitinophagaceae bacterium, assembly GCA_947085245.1. Taxonomy (GTDB): domain Bacteria; phylum Bacteroidota; class Bacteroidia; order Chitinophagales; family Chitinophagaceae; genus Lacibacter. Next base: position 13,617 of record CAMTVU010000042.1, read on the forward strand.
CCAAATGTTGACTGGCTCATTTCACCATCATTTGATCTTACAGGAACAAACTATCCATTACTTTCTTTCTGGAGCCGTACTGCATTTAACGGTCAACCTTTACAATTGAAAATTTCTACTGATTATGTAAGTGGCGACCCTATGGCTGCAACATGGACAGATATCAATGGAAAATTCCCTTCTCAAACTTCAAACGTATGGATGCTTTCAGAAAACATCAATCTGTCTGCCTTCAAACAAGAAAATGTGCATTTTGCATTTGTTTATATTTCTGATGATGATGAAGGTGCAAGATGGACAATTGATGATATCATCCTCGGTAATTCTCCGGTACCACCGCCACCAAGTATTACAGTAAGTACAACAGATATTCAGTTTACTTTTGCTGCAAGTGGAACTACTGTTGATAAATCATTTACATTTATAGGTAATGATCTTACAAATGATGTAACGTTGACTGCAAACGGCGCATTTACATTATCAAAAGATGGCTTATCATTCAGTAGCTCTTTATTATACACCGTTGCTGAAGCCAATAATATTTCTAAAACGGTATATGTTCGTTTTGCGCCTACTCAAAACAATCAGAATTTTACAGGTAACATTTCCGTTACAACAGGCAGTTTAAATGCTGCTGTTAACCTTACAGGAACCAGCATTGATCCTGTAACTACTCTGGAAGTTGTTAACTGGAATGTGGAATGGTTTGGCAGCACTTCTCTTGGGCCAATAAATGACAACCAGCAGGAACAAAATGTAAAGAACATTTTATTAAGTGTTGGTGCAGATGTATATGCCTTGGCAGAAATTGTAAGTGAACAACGATTGGCAAATGTGGTAAGTCAAATGCCTGGCTATGCTTATGTCATCAGCAATTATGGTTCACACACAAACACAAGTGCAAACCCTCCTTCGGCTTTGGGCGAAGCACAAAAAATGGCATTCATTTACAAAACATCTGTGTTAAGCAATATCAACACTACTGCTTTACTTTCACAGGGTATTAATTCAGCTGCTGATTTAACTAACCCGGCTTATAATTATTGGGCAAGCGGACGATTCCCATTCATGCTAACTGCTGATGTAACGCTGAATTGCATAACGAAGAAAGTAAATTTCATTCTGGTACATGCAAAAGCAAATACTTCTCCTACTGCCACTTCTTACGACAGGAGAAAAAGAGGGGCTGATACGTTACATTATACTTTGCAGCAGAACTATGCGAATGAAAATGTTATTATACTGGGAGATTTCAATGATGATCTTGATCAATCTATTACAGCTGGTTTTATTACAACATCCTGGAACAGTTTTACAACAGATGCGGTAAATTTTGAAGCACTCACCTTACCGCTCAGTCTTGCAGGTAAAAAATCAACGGTGAGTTTTAATGATGTTATTGATCATGTAGTTGTTTCAAATGATATGCAACCATACTACATCACAGCAACTGCCAATATTTTAACGGATGTAACTTCACTGGTTACAAATTATGCCTCTACCACATCCGATCACTATCCTGTATTTACAAGGTATCTTTTTGAAAATAAAATTGCTCCCGAAGTAACAACTTGTCCGGTTGTAGCACCGTTGTGTTCAACAGGCAACAACAGTTACAGCATTCCGTTATTCATTGCTGCCGATGATTGTGACGCAGTAACCTACAGTTATGTTATTACAGGTGCTACTGACAGAAGTGGAAATACCAATGATGCAAGCGGTGCTTTCAATGTTGGCAACAGCATTATCACCTGGACAGCAACAGACAACTGGGGAAATTCTGCATCTTGTCAAACAACTGTAACTGTAAATGCATCTCCAACAGTTACAATTCCTGATGCGTACGCATTACCATCAGGAGTATTGGCCAACACTGTTTACATTGGTTATTCACCCGCATCTTCAATAACCTTATCAGCTGTAGCAAGCGGAGGCACCCCGGGGTATACGTATGCATGGTCAAGTGGTTCAACCGCATCTATTGCAACAGTTAGCCCCGCAACTACTACTGCATATACTGTAACAATAACAGATGCAAATGGATGCCAGGCTTCTGCAATTAAAACAGTGAATGTCATTGATATCAGAGGCGGCAACAAATTGGATAAAGTGATCATCTGCCATAAATCAAATTCTCAGAACAACTCATTAACTATAGATGGGAATGCAGTAGCAACTCATCTTGCCCACAAAGATAATTTAGGAAGTTGCCCTGTTCAAAACAGTTCAATAGCACGGAGATCGTCTGTTAATGAAAACAATCCATCAACGAAAGGGCTTACTGTGAGAGTATTGCCGAACCCATCAGTATCTGATTTCATACTGATGATTACCGCATCATCACTTACAGAAAAAATCTCTGTGAGGGTTGTTGATATTCATGGTCGTATTTTAGAACAGAAGATTTACAAAACTGCTAATCAAACATTGAAGATTGGCGATAAGTATCATCCCGGTCTTTACTTTGTTGAAATAATGCAGGGAAATGAAAAGAGAGTTCTTAAGTTGATTAAATTATAAGCCGCCACATCACCGGCTGAAGCACAAAAAGGTGGGTTGTTGATTCAACCCACCTTTTTGTTGAATGACTTACCTGGCAAAAAAGCGAAGGATTAAAAATAAAAACCAGTTCATCTGGTTTTTTACCCAACTCATCATTGCATCAGTTTCCGGTGTTTCTGAGAAATGACGGGAATTATATAATGATTTCAGAAGTCTCAAAGGCCTGATACCACTGAAAAATCTTCAAAATTACCTGTTCAAATGCTTGGCCGCCAAGCCCCATTCCCCTACCTTTGCAGCCCCAAATCTGTATTGGCAGATTTCCCGACCAAAGCGTCAGGATCCAATGGGTAAACCCAATTATTAATTTTTAAATCACAACAAGTAATGAGTAATTACGAAATGATGTTGATTTTTACCCCTGTTCTGTCCGACGATGAGTTTAAGGCAGCACAAAAACGCTACACCGATCTGCTGGCAGCTAATGGCGGCGAAGTGGTGTACAGCAATCCATGGGGTTTAAAGTCTCTCGCCTACCCCATCCAGAAAAAAACAACTGGACTTTACTGGGTAATTGAGTACAAGGCCGCAACCGATTTTAACAGCAAGCTGAACATTCAGCTTCATCGTGATGAGCAGGTGCTCCGTCACATGTACACTGCACTCGACAAATACGCCGTTGAGTACAATGAAAAAAAGAAAAGTGGCGTACCTACTGGTAATCAAAAAAAGGAGGCTTAAGTCATGGCAAAAAATGAAATCAAATACCTCACGGCCATCAAAGCCGATAAGCCCAGGAAAAAGTACTGCCGTTTTAAGAAATACGGTATCCGTTACATTGACTACAAAGATGTTGAGTTCCTGAAAAAGTTTGTAAACGATCAGGGTAAAATTCTTCCCCGCCGTTTAACAGGTACTTCACTCAAGTATCAGCGTAAATTATCAGATGCAGTGAAAAAGGCCCGCCAAATGGCATTGTTGCCTTATGTAACAGATCTGTTGAAATAAAACAATTAGTAACCTTTCCCTAACCTCCGAAATTTCGGAGAGACAGTTTTAACAACTGGGTTTCGGAAACTAAAAACAAAACAATGGAAGTCATTTTAATTCAGGACGTAAACACCCTTGGTGGTAAAAACGAAGTGGTGAAAGTAAAGAACGGCTATGCCCGTAACTTTTTAATTCCTCAAAAAGTAGCTGTTGAAGCTTCTCCTTCAAACTTAAAGCAACTGGCTGAGCGTTTGAAAGTACAGAAGAAGAAAGAAGATGCAATGCTGGCCGAAATTAAATCGGTAATTGCAAAACTTACCGAAGCTCCTGTAAAGCTTACCGCTAAAACAGGTACAAGCGGTAAAATCTTCGGCAGCATTACTACGGTAATGATTGCCCGTGCTATCCGTGAGCAAAAAGGTTATGAGATAGACCGTCGCAAGATCCACATTCTTGACGAAGTGAAAGAACTCGGTACCCATAAAGCAAAAGTTGATTTTGCCAACGGTAATGAAGCTGAAATTGAGCTGGAAGTGGTAGCTGAAGCATAAGAATCATCTTTCTACATGATAAAAGTCCTGCATTTTTTATGCAGGACTTTTTTATTTTCATCATTCAATACGTAAAATGAAAAATAAACTATTATCCACTGCGGTATTTTTTATAAGTGTTGGTGCCCCGGTTTTCTTTTCGGCATGTAATGCAAATTCCAACGGGAAAGCAACAACCGTTACTGTTGATACATTGCCCAAACAGGTACAGGATATTACTTTACCCGGCAGCTTCAGCCCGCAAACCAAACTGAAGTTTGACAGTGCAGCAATCAGCACATTCCTAAAACAATATCCAAAATTCAAACAGTTTGAAAAAGACATATTGAAGTTTTACAGTCATCGCAAATTTGCGTATGCCTGGTTTGATAAGGATGGCCTGATTGAACAGGCAGGTAACCTGTTTAATAAATTAGATAACCTCAAAGAAGAAGGCCTTCCGGAAAAACTTTATTACAATGAAGAGCTGCATAAGATGATGGATCAGGATACAGTTGGTATAAGCTTAGAAAAGGCCAATACTTCAATGGAACTGATGTTGACTTCCCAATACTTTTATTATGCCCGTTATGTGTGGACTGGATTGGGAGAAAAAGGTATCCGTGAACAGAAATGGGATTTGCCAAGAAAAAAACTTTCTTATGAAGCTTTACTTGATTCGTTGCTTGAAGTACCCTCTTCAGAGTTTATGAAAACCGAACCGGTATATCCGCAATATGCATTACTGAAATCGTATCTCAAAAAATACCGTGAACTGAACCAGGGGATCGCAGAAGAGAAGCTTAAAGCCGACAAAAAGAAATATCAATTGGGCGACAGTGCAGTTGTGATTGGTTTGATAAGAAAGCGATTGAAATTATTTGAAGATCTTTCAATTGATAACAACAGTAATACGTTTGATGCTGAGCTTGAACTGGGGATCAAAAACTTTCAACACCGGTACGGCATGAAAGAGGATGGCATCATCACCACAAAACTCATCAATGAATTAAACTACCCGGTTGATAAAAAAATTGAACAGATTATTGTAAACATGGAACGTTGCCGATGGTTGCCCGTTTCATTAAAGAAAGATTATTTTCTGGTGAATATCCCTGAATTCAGATTTCATGCTTATGAAGATGATAAGCTGGCCTGGAGCATGAAAGTAGTTGTGGGAAAAGCCATTCATCAAACAGCAATTTTTAATGGCATGATGAAATATGTTGTTTTCAGCCCTTACTGGAATATTCCGCCCGGCATTATGCAAAAAGAAATTTTACCTGCAATAAGAAAAAACAGTAATTATCTTGCCAATAACCAAATGGAATGGTATGCAAATGGAATACGGCAAAAACCCGGCCCGTTAAACGCTTTGGGAAAAGTGAAATTTCTATTCCCCAACAGTCATAATATTTATTTGCACGATACTCCTGCAAAAAGTTTGTTTGATCAGGATCAAAGGGCCTTCAGCCACGGTTGCATCAGGGTTGAGCAACCAAGAAGACTTGCTATCTATGTTTTACGTCATCAACCTGAGTGGACAGAAGAAAAGATTGATGCGGCAATGAATGCACAAAAAGAACTGTATGTAAACGTTGCCAAACCAATTCCTGTTTTTATTGCTTATTTTACAGCTTGGGTTGATGAAAATGGAAAATTGAATTTCAGAAACGATCTTTACAAAAGAGACAGCCGTTTGGCACAAATGATTATTGAAAATCCGCATTTATAAACCTATCTTAAATATGTTTTCAAAAGTTATTGCAGGCACCATGAAATGGGGTGCATGGGGATCAAAATTTAATACAGTTGCTTATGAACAAATGATCAAAGATTGTATTGCCTTTGGCGTTACTTCATTTGATCATGCAGATATTTATGGTGACTATACAACGGAAGAAGAGTTTGGTAATGTATTAAAACAGGAACCATCACTGAGGCAACAGATGCAGCTCATCACCAAATGCGGCATTCAGAAAGTATCGGTTAACCGGCCACTGCATAAAATAAAATCTTACAATACTTCTTACAAACACATCATTGCATCGGTTGAAACATCGTTGGAAAATTTATCAACCGATTATATTGATTGCATGCTCATTCATCGTCCCGATCCATTGTTTGATGCAGATGAAGCAGCAAAAGCATTTACACAACTGAAACAACAGGGCAAAGTGTTACACTTCGGCGTTTCCAATTTCAGAAAATGGCAGGTTGATCTGCTGAACAGGCGTTTTAAAGTTGAAGTAAATCAAATTGAATGTTCATTACTTCAGCTAAACCCTTTCATGGACGGCACTTTAGATCAATGTCAGCAACATCACATTATACCAATGGCATGGAGCCCGTTAGGTGGCGGTAATTTATTTGAAGAGACAGATGATGAAAGGAACAAACGCATCATTGCCGTTGCCGGTTTGCTGGCAGAAAAATACAATTCATCTCCCGATATTATTTTACTGAGCTGGTTATTAACTCATCCTTCATCTATGCTGCCTGTTCTTGGCACTTCAAAAGCAGAACGTGTAAAAGCCGCTGTTGAGGCCACACAAATAAAATTAGAACGTGAAGAATGGTTTATGCTGTGGCGAGCAAGCACAGGAAAAGAAGTAGCATAAAGATTTATTTGAATGATGAACAAAAAAAATATCCTCTTTCTCTTTGCAATTATTATAGTTGTTTACTTCAGCGCTGGTGGAGTTGATACGATGGATGTTGATTCATCGCAATACGCATCCATGAGCAGGGAAATGAAAGAAAGCGGCAGCTATCTGCAGGTATATGAACAGGGAAAAGATTATTTAGATAAACCTCCTTTCCTGTTTTGGATCAGCAGCATTTCAATGCATTTGTTTGGTGAAAATAATTTTGGTTTCAAGTTCCCTTCTATTCTCTTTGCCATCATTGCAGCATTTGCAACATATCGTTTTGCAAGATTATTTTATGATCATACACTTGCTGTTCTTTCAGCAATTGTTTTATCAAGTTGTCAGGCACTGTTTTTAATCACCAATGATATCCGTACAGATACTATTTTAATGAGCTGGGTTATCATTGCATTGTGGCAACTGGCAGAGTGGATGCACTCAAAAAAAACAATTCATTTTTTATTGGGATGTGCAGCTATTGGCGCAGGTATGATTACAAAAGGACCGATAGCTTTGCTTGTTCCCATCTTTGCTTTTGGAAGTCATTTTGTTTTACAACGAAAGTTCAGCTACCTGTTTAAACCTGTTTATCTGTTGGGGTTGCTTGTGATTGCTGTTATGCTGATACCAATGAGCATTGGCTTGTATCAGCAATTTGATCTGCATCCTGAAAAAACAGTGAATGGATTAAAAAATGTTTCCGGTTTAAGATTCTTTTACTGGACTCAAAGTTTTGGGCGCATTACCGGTGAAAATGTTTGGAACAACCATGCACCCTTCAGTTTTCTTTTTGAAAATTTATTATGGGGAATGCTGCCATGGACATTGTTCTTTATTGCAGGATTGATCAACGACCTGGTGCAGATCGTCCGCAAGAAATTTCTTGTTGCAGAAAATGAAGAGTTTATTACAACAGGTGGTTTTATACTTACGTATTGTTCATTGGGCATTTCAAAATACCAATTGCCGCATTACATTTATGTTGTGCTGCCATTGATTGCCATCATCACAGCAAAAATGATCTATGCTGTTTTCTGGCAGCAAAAATTTCCAATGCTGAAAAAAATCATCACCCCCATTCAATGGCTGGTTTGTGCTGTATTGCTGGTTGCGCCTGCATTGCTGTTGATTTATTCTTTCCCTTCAAAAACAGTTTGGCCCTGGTTGATACCTGTTGCAACACTCATATCTGTGTTGATCTTGTTATTCAACAAAGCAATCACTCAAAAACTATTCAGCATTTCACTTGTATTGATTATTGGCTTGAATCTGTTTCTCAGTCTTTGGTTTTATCCAGGCATTCTGCAATACCAGGCAGGAAATGTAGTGGGTCGTTATATAAGCAGGCAAAAAGTTGAAAAAGATAAGTTCTTTATTTATCAATTCTATGGCAATGCTGCTGCAATTCATTTCTACAGCAAACGCATTGTAAAAGGAATCAGCAATTTCGATTCATTAAAAAGCAATACCTATCTGTTAACAATGGAAGAAGGTTTGAATAACATCAAAGAAAGTGGCAAAGCGTTCGAGCTTGTAGTTGATGGATTGGATTTTCATGTTACAGCCTTAACGGGAGCTTTTCTAAATAAAGAAACGAGAGAACAGCAATGTAAAAAATACTATGTGGTGAAGTTGTTGTAAGAAAATGGCTTACTTAAAAAGATTGTAACGAAGAATACAATAGATCGCTCTGAACCCGTCTTTCCAGTTAATCTTTTTCCCTTCAGCATAAGTTCTTCCGTAATAAGAAATACCAACTTCATAAATACGGATGTTGGGTTGGCGGGAAATTTTTGCAGTTACTTCCGGCTCAAAACCAAAACGTGTTTCTTTGAGTTGAACAGATTGAATAATTTCTCTGCGGAATAATTTATAACAGGTTTCCATATCCGTTAAATTGAGATTGGTAAACATGTTGGAGAGTGTAGTCAATACTTTATTTCCAATGCTGTGCCAGAAAAATAAAATGCGATGGGCATTGCCTCCCATAAAACGGGAACCATACACCACATCAGCAAATCCATCCAATACAGGTTTGAGTAAAATATTATATTCTTCAGGGTCATATTCAAGATCAGCATCCTGAATGATAAGCAGGTCGCCGGTTGCTTTTTGGATGCCGGTATGCAAAGCCGCACCCTTGCCCTTGTTTGTTTCATGATTCAGGAGAACAACGTTAAGACTTGACTGCTGCATATATCTTTCAACAGCTATTTGGGTTTCATCGGTACTGCAATCATTTACTATGATCACTTCCTTTTCAATACCATTTAATAATTGAACTGCTGCTACTTTGTCCAGTATCAGATGAATGGTTTTTGCTTCATTATAAGCAGGAATAATAATGGATAATGTAGCAATACGATTGTTCATGAATGTTTTTTATCAGCTTTGAAGTTGCAATTTTAGTGAATAATTGCTGCAGCACGCTTTTTATTTCAGCCATTTAATACCTGAACAGAAACTTATCTTTCAACACGGCAAATGTAAAACGCTGAGCTTTGAAGAGCTCTCCATCCATCTGTGCAGATAATTCCTTATCACTTTCTACTGTAAATTGTGTTCTCAAAACATGCCTTACAAAAGGCAGGTGGAGATGCTTTCCCTTTTCAATCCTTGGCAAATAAAAAAACCGCTGCAACACATTTAGTGGTTTTACTATAACTAAATCAAGTAACCCATCGTTCACACTTGCTTTTGGTGAAACATAAAATCCCCCACCTGTTCTTGATGAATTATTGATCATTACCAGCAAAAACTTTTCATCAACCAGCAAGTCATTTGAATAGATTTTAAATGATGATTCTTTAAATGTCAGTATCTTTTTCAGCACTGCAAGATAATAGCCGATGTGCCCGCCTATAAAACGAATAGCTTTCATAGACTGTAATACCTCACCATCAAACCCAATTCCAACAGCATTAATGTATAAAGCATCATTGCAGATAGCTGCATCAACAGGCTTTGGTGTTGCCTGTAATACCAAATTAAATTGTTCCTGTGTTGAGCAATTGCCATAAAGCTTCCAGGCAAAATCATTTCCTGTACCTCCTTTAAAAATAACTAAAGGGAGATCAATGTTTGGATAATGATTGATGAAATAATTAAGTGTGCCATCACCCCCAACAATCCAAACATCTGTAAACTCTTCAAAAGAGAGGGGCCATTCATCCATGAATAATTCATGATGTATATGCTGTTGTTGCAATAAAGTTGAAAGTTGGTTGGCCAACTTCAATGATTTGCCGTTTCCTGCTTTTGGGTTTACTGCCAGGGCAATTTGTTGATGCATGCAAGTATCACCTTTAAAAAGTAAAATAAAAGATATAAAAATGATGGCGAAGTAAACACCGCCATCATTTCATTTTATAAAGCCGCATTATTGAATAATGGGAGATAAATTGGCATTCCTGAATTTCTGATTATACTCATCCAATGCTTTTTTCAAATCACCATCCATCTGCGCCTTATATTTCATCCATTCAACTTCAAGATCAGTTAACCTTACTTTCATACCATTGGTAATGCGTGGATCATGTGCATCAGCTAACCCTTTCAGGTTAAAGAACTCTGCATTAAGTTTACTTGGCCAATTGATTACATCCTGAAAATTACGCTGTCTTGTTTCAATTAAATTACTTTCCCAATCAGTGATCTTTTTGATTAATGCTGTTCCTGCATCAACTAATTCTTTGTTTTCATTTTTGTCTTTCAATAATTCATTGTAATGCTCAATTTGCTTTTTCACTTTCCGCATATCAACAATAGACTGGTGAATGGCGCTGATATTTTTTGCAACACGAATCAGGTATTGTTGTTGCTCTACCCATTCAGCAGTTGTTGTTTTTAAATTAGGATCCTGTACAAGCGTAAACTCCGTTTCACTGGTTGAACCTTTAAAGCTCAACACTGCTTTGTATTTTCCGGGCGATAAACGATGGCCTCTGAAATCACCCATAGTATATGCGCCGGTTATATCAGGAGTAATATTCTCAGTACGGAAATTCCATGCAAAACGGTTCATTCCTTCTTCTGAAGGTAATACAACAGGTGTTGGTGGCCCACCAGGATAATTTTTGAAATCAGGATTACGTTTGCTGGTATAAGTTCTTACAACAGTTCCGTTTGCATCCATCACCTGTAATTGCAATGTCATTGTTGTATCGGGCTTTGAAGGCAAGTAATAATCTAATATCACTCCTTCAACAGGATTTTTCCCGAGAGAACTACCGGGATCAAGGCCGGGAATACTTGTTGCACCACTATAACGAACTGTCGTTTTTGGTGTAAAGATTTTTAATTGCTTATTCGCCCAGATGTTAGATGCCTGTTGTAACGGACTCAAATCATCCAGTATCCAGAATGCCCTGCCTGCAGTAGCGGCAACAAGATCATTGTCTTTGATCATTAAATCGGTTACGGTAACTACCGGTAAATTCAGCTGCAGTTTATTCCATTGCTCACCACCGTTGTATGAAATATAAAATCCTCTTTCACTGCCTGCATACAATAAACCTTTTATTTTTTTATCTTCCCTTATCACCCGTACAAAATCATCCGCATCAATTCCATTGCTGATCAGTGTCCACGTTTTACCATAGTCAGTTGTTTTGTAGGTATAAGATGTATAATCGTTGAATTTATATCTTGTAGCACATAAATATGCTGTTGCTTTATCATGCGGCGATAACTCAATGGAATGGATCATGCTTTCCTGTAAACCGGTTGGTGTTACATTCGTCCAGCTGCCGCCGCCGTTCATTGTAACATATACCAAACCACAATCACTGCCTGTCCAGATTACTCCTTTTTCAAATGCTGATTCAATGATATAATTGATTGTATTATAATTTTCGCCTCCTGCTCCTTCATTGGTCATTGGCCCACCACCTTCGCCTTGTTTATTTTTTTCATTGCGTGTAAGGTCGGGGCTGATAGCCTCCCATGTAATGCCGGCATTGGTTGTTCTTAATACAACATTACCTCCATGATAAATAGTTTTAGGATCATGTGCTGATGCAAGAATAGGTGCGTTCCAGTTAAAGCGGTATTTCATATTCTTTGGTTCAATGGCCAGATTCAATGATGGATATGCCTGAATGTCTTTTCCCTCCATTGTTTTCATATCCAGCACTTCAATATAACCCTGGTAGCAACCGCCGTAAATCAATTCCGGATTGTTGGGATCAAATGCTAAAGTTGCACTTTCACAACCTGCACTTGGCATCCAGTCTTTTTCTGTAATACCCGGCCTATTTGTACGACTGGCTATCATTACTGAAGTATTATCCTGCTGCCCGCCATACACCCAATACGGAAAACGATTGTCAACATTTACACGATAGAATTGTGCAGTAGGTTGATTCATGAGTGTACTCCAGCTTTTGCAATTATTAAACGTAATTTCTCCACCACCATCATCAGCAAGCGCTATGTTCTCAGGATTGTTGGGATTGATCCACAGATCATGCGTATCGCCATGCCCAACTCTTATATTGAAAAATGTTTTTCCACCATCAATTGATTTCATCATCGGCGCATTCAGCACATAAACAACATTTTCATTTTTAGGATCGGCATATACTTCCATATAATACCAACTGCGTGAAGTAATATTCTGATCATTGCTTTGCAAACTCCATTTCTTTCCGCCATCATCACTTCTATACAAACCTGCTTTTGATTTTTCTGATTCAACAATGGCAAATACTTTATTGGAATTAGCTCTTGAAACAGACAAGCCAATCTTACCCATTTGTTCAGGTAATCCTTCAGATAGTTTTGTCCATGTTTCACCTGCATCAGTTGATTTATAAATAGCACAACCATTGCCCCCACTCACTACTTTCCAGGGCAGACGCTGATGTTGCCATGTTGCTGCAAATAAAATTCTTGGATTGTTCATATCCATTGCTAAACTTGAAACACCTGTACTATCGTTGATGAATAAAGTTTTGCGCCAGGTAGCGCCTGCATCGGTTGATTTATAAACCCCACGATCATTGTTGGGACCATGCACTGTTCCCTGAGCAGCTATATATACCACATCAGGATTATTGGGATGCACTACTACATCAGCAATATGCCTTGTATTGGCAAGTCCAATGTTCTTCCATGTTTTGCCGGCATCGGTTGATTTATAAACACCATCACCATAAGAAGTCATTACACCACGCACAGCATGCTCCCCCGTTCCAACATAAATCACATTCGGGTCGCTTTCACTTACAGCAATATCACCAATAGAACCTACTTTAAAAAATCCATCGCTGATGTTTTGCCAGGTCAGCCCGCCATCTTCTGTTTTCCAAACACCTCCTCCTGTATAACCAACATAATACAATTTTTCATTTCCTTTTACACCGCTTACTGCATTGGCCCTTCCTCCACGGAACGGGCCAATGTTTCGCCATTTCAGGGATTTGAAGACATCATCATACTTTACAGGAGTTGCTGGAGATTGCTTTTGTTTTTGAGATGAAGCTGTAACAGCAATAAACAATGTAATCAGTACAGCCAGGAAATAGTTTTTTCTCATGTCCGTTCATTTAGCAGTTATGGTTGATTAAATGCTGCTAAATGTAATGATAAAAATAATTGCAGGCGCACAGAAAAGAAGCAGATATATGAATGGTATCAAAGTAAAACCAACTGCAATTATCAGAAAATATATTAAACAAAAAAAAGCCCCGACGTAAACGTCAGGGCTCGTAATAAATATGGCAGCTACCTACTCTCCCGCATTGTTGTGCAGTACCATCGGCCATGAGGGGCTTAACTTCTCTGTTCGGAATGGGAAGAGGTGAACACCCTCGGAATAACCACCATAAAATCTTAAATAATATAACATATTGGGCAAGTTGTAAAAGATAGAGGCAATTAAAAAAAATTAAAGCTTACGGGTAATTAGTACTACTCGACTTTACTGTTACCAGTTTTACATCTGTAGCCTATCAACGTCATCGTCTTTGACGGCCCTTAAAAGTAAACTCATCTTGAGGAAGGTTTCACGCTTAGATGCTTTCAGCGTTTATCCTGGCCACACGTAGCTACTCTGCATTGCACCTGGCGGCACAACAGATACACCAGCGGTGTGTACGACCCGGTCCTCTCGTACTAAGGTCATGTCCTCTCAATTTACTAACGCCCACCACAGATAGGGACCGAACTGTCTTGCGACGTTCT
>CAMTVU010000043.1:0-9380 GCA_947085245.1 uncultured Chitinophagaceae bacterium
CCAGAACATCATGCCGCCATCATCCATTACTTCCATGTTGTTGTTGTTGGAGCCGAAGTTTCTTTGCTCATTCCAGTTCAATCCTTCAAATGTTGTGTTATTATTGGTGATATAAGCGGCTATTTTTTGTTTCTTTTTAAACGCATTGATCATTGCCTTTGCATTCCGGTAACGGTTAAAGTCAGTACCCGCTTCTATCTTTCCAAAATATCCTTTCTTCTTATCATCTTTCAGTTCAAGATTAATGGTCTTTGTTTTTTGCCCGTCATCAACTCCTGTAAATTCAGCCTGTTCACTTTTTTTATCAAACACCTGTACTTTGTCAACTACATCTGCCCGCAGGTTTTGCGATACCACTGCAGGATCGTCACTGAAAAATTCTTCACCATCAACCAATATTTTTTCTACTTTTTGTCCCTGAGCTGTAATTTCTCCTTTAGCATTTACCTGTAAACCAGGCAATCGTTTCAGCAGCTCCTGCACATTGGCATTGGGGCCTACTTTAAAACTATCAGCTTTATATTCTGTTGTATCTCCTTTTATCCGGATAGCACTTATCTTTTGCTGTACAATAATTTCTTCGAGCAACTTGGCTTTCGGGATGATGGTGATTTCTTTTTTAAAAACAGTTGCTCCCTTTACTTCAATTTCATCCAGGAATTCGGCATAGCCCGGGTAGCTGACTATCAGAAAGAAATTACCATCAGGGATTCCTTTAATTTCAAAGAAGCCTTGTTCATTGGTGCGGGTGAATTTTGAAAGAACACTATCTTTTGAACGGATGACCGAAACAACGGCATTGCTTAATTTTTTACCTGAGCTGGTATCTGTAATGGTTCCCGAAACAGAGCTTGATTGTGCATTACCTGTAAGCGCATAAAAAAAGGCTAAACAGAAGGTTAGTAGCAGTTTTGGTGACATCATGGTTTTGGTTGCTGTTTGTAATTATTCTGCGATATTAAAATGTTTTGGTTACTGATTTTGTAAGGAAGATGTTAAAGTGTTATATTTCCATAGAAATGGCAGAAATTTAATTTACATGTGTGGTAACAGAAAAAATCTGTAGAATTAAAGTTTAAAGAAAAAGCAAAAAAATCAGGAACTCCAGAATCAACAACCCAAATAATAAAAGTGGAAGAAATAAAAAAATATGAAGATTATCATTTCATTGATACTACCAAACCCGTATGGAATTATTCAAGGTTTGAAGGTGATGATATTGCCAATTTTCAAAACGGAACCAATTACCGCTGTTATGAATTGTTTGGTTCGCATCAAATAGAAGTGAACAATGTAACGGGTTATTATTTTGCTGTGTGGGCTCCCAATGCAACATTTGTTTCTGTGTTTGGCAGTTTCAATAACTGGAACAAAGAAAGCCATCCGCTTTTTGTACGGTTAGACAGTTCAGGAATATGGGAAGGCTTTATTCCCAACATGCAAAAAGGAGAATCGTATAAATATCATATTCACGGTTATGCAGGTTTAAAATTGGATAAGGGCGACCCTTACGCCAACTATTGGGAAGTTCGTCCCAACACAGCATCCATTACCTGGGAACTCAATCATGAGTGGAAAGATGAAGAGTGGATGCAGATAAGAAAAGTGCACAACAAATTAGATGCACCGTGGAGTGTATATGAAGTACACCTGGCAAGCTGGATGCGGCCCGATAAATTCAATGAAGAAGTGTATCACAGCTATGATTTTTTTCGTGAACACCTGGTGCCTTATGTAAAAGAGATGGGCTTTACGCATATTGAATTAATGCCCATCATGGAACACCCGTATGATGGAAGCTGGGGTTACCAGGGCGCAGGATATTTTGCATCTACATCCCGTTACGGAACTCCGCAACAGTTCATGCAATTGGTTGAAGCATTTCATAACGAAGGAATAGGAGTTATCCTCGATTGGGTGCCATCGCATTTTCCTTATGATGCTCATGGTTTATTTAT
The DNA here is from genome assembly GCA_947085245.1 of uncultured Chitinophagaceae bacterium. GTDB lineage: Bacteria > Bacteroidota > Bacteroidia > Chitinophagales > Chitinophagaceae > Lacibacter. Next base: position 1,959 of record CAMTVU010000043.1, read on the forward strand.
GTTTGATGGAAGTCATACTTATGAGTATGCAGATATGCGCAAAGGTTATCATCCCGATTGGAACAGTTATATTTTCAATTACAAACGTGGCGAAGTAAAATCATTTCTCATCAGCAGTGCCATGTTCTGGCTAAAACAGTTTCACATTGATGGGTTGAGGGTTGATGCAGTATCATCCATGCTTAAATTAAATTATTCAAGAACACATGGTCAATGGGAACCCAATGAGTTTGGTGGCGATGGAAATTTAGAAGCCATTGCTTTTATCAAAGATTTAAATGAAACCATTTTTCGTGATTTACCCGATACACAAACCATTGCCGAAGAAGCCACAGATTGGCCGGGAGTAAGCAACCCAACCTTTGCAGATGGCCTGGGCTTTGGTATGAAATGGATGATGGGCTGGATGCATGATACATTGAAGTATTTCAAACAGGATCCTTTATACCGTCAGTATCAGCAGGATCAGTTTTCATTCAGCATGATGTATTACTATGATGAAAATTTCATGTTGCCTTTAAGTCATGATGAAGTGGTGCATGGCAAAAGCCCCATGCTGTATAAAATGCCCGGAGATGATTGGCAGAAATTTGCCAACCTGCGGCTGATGTACAGTTATATGTTTGCCCACCCCGGCGGCAAGTTGTTATTTATGGGCAATGAGTTTGGTGCAACAAGCGAATGGAATTATAAAAGTGAATTGCAATGGGAGTTGTTACAGTTTGATTCACACAATGGTGTTCGTAATTGTGTAAAGGATCTTTGTCATCTCTTAAAAAATGAACCGGCTTTATATGAAAACCAATTTAATAAATATGGATTTGAATGGGTTGATATGAACCACCGCAGCGAATCAGTAATTGTTTTCAAACGCAAAGGGAAAAAAGAAGAAGATGATATTCTTGTAGCGCTGAATATGACTCCGCTTGTACGTAACAATTGGAAAATACATGTGCAGGGTAAGCAAAGCTGGAAGGAAATATTCAACAGCGATGATAAAAAATACTGGGGTACCGGTGATGTAAATAATCCTGAAATTGGAATAAGGATAGTTAATAAAAAAGAGAAATGGTATGAACTTAACCTGAACTTGCCTCCTTTGGGTGCTGTTTTGCTAAAGTAAACCCTTAATATCAGTAAAAATGGCAAGGTTTCTGCAAGTAAAACTACTATTGTTCTTATTTTTATAATCGTTATTTTTACACAGATCCAAAAACCAAATTCCATGAAAAGCAGGTATTTTTTTACAGCCCTGATATTATTTACTTCTTTCAGTGCATTTTCGCAAAACCGTGACAGTTCAAATACTGTTTTACAAAAAGCCATTATTGCCAAACAGGAACGCCGCATTCAGTTAGCTATGAATCTGTTTGAACAGTCGGTTAAGTTAGATACAACAAACATTGATGCATTAAAAGCTATGGGCGATTATGGCATGGAAAGCCGCAACTTTCGCCAGGCAGTTGAAGCCTATACAAGATGGTACAACCTTGAACCCAGCAATGAAGCAACCTTTCAGCAGTTGGCAAATTTATATTTCAACCTTGGCCGCCACCAGGATGCATTAAATTTCACTGAAAAGTGGGAAAAATTACACAAGGATAAACCCATGCATTACATAGTGGGTATGAGTAATTATTATCTCGAAAATTATCCGCTGGCAATTAACCGTTTATTATATGCAGCCGAAACAGACACAGCAAATGCGGCTTTGTTTTATACCATTGGCCGCAGTTATTTAGAAATGGAACGTTATAAACAAGCCATTCCTTATTACCAGAAAGCAACAAGCATTGATCAGAAAAATGCCCGTTATGTTTTTGAATTGGGTATGATCTATTATGCCATCCCTGATGATAAACAAGCCATTGCCATGTTTGAGCTTGCAGCACAGCGTGGTTGGGTGCAGAATGCAGATTATTTTGAAAGTGTTGCATACTGTTATATGAACCTTGGCAATTTTATCAAGTCAACTGAGATGCTTGAAAAATCACTGGAGAAAAGGCCAAGCAGTATTTCAATAAGATATACCCTGGCTGAGTCGCAATACAAAGGCGGCCGCTACCAGGATGCAATTAACAACTGGGACCAGGTATTGCAGAGTGATAATAAAAATGCCCGTGCATTATATATGATTGGGATGTGTTATCAGAAAATGGGGCAAAAGGACAAAGGCATGGCATTGTGCGATAAGGCTATTGAAATGGATCCATCTTTAAACAGCCTCAAGCAAAAGAAGATGGATATGGGTATGTAATACCATCTTGATTTACTAAGTAGTCCAACGGACTACGTGTCCCGAAACTTCGGGATTAGATGGTCCCGAAAGGCACGCTTCGGGATGCAGAAAGAAAACTGAATGAACTATTTACATCTTAATTCGGTATAAGTTTCGATTCCTGAGATATACAAGGGCGGCTATTTTTGCTGCCCTTTTTAGGTTTTGTAGTTTTACTGAAAGATTTTACGCTGCCGGGCAGCGTAAAATGAGTAAACAGGTATCTATTTATAAAAATAACGTCCCTATTCTGATCTTAACTGACCACCAACTGATCCATGGCTGCATCAAAAATGATGAGCAATGCCAGCGAAAGCTTTTTGAGCGTTTCGCCGGTAAGATGCTTACTGTTTGCCTTCGCTATGCTACAGACAGGATGGAAGCCGAGGATATACTGCAGGATGCCTTTATTAAAGTGTACAGGAATATTTCACAGTTTAAGTTTGAGGGGTCGTTTGAAGGATGGGTTCGCAGGATAGTAGTGAACACAGCTTTAAAATATTGTCAGAAAAAGAGAATGAAGTTTGATGAGGTAAAACCTGATGCAGTTAACGTTGGCGGCATTGAACCATCAGCCTATTCACATCTCAACGAAACAGAATTAATGAAACTCATTCACCATTTACCCGATGGCTATAAGCTGGTGTTTAACCTGCACGTGATTGAAGGATACAGCCATGAAGAAATTGCAGGGATGTTGAATATAAAAGACAGTACATCCAGATCACAATTAGTAAAAGCAAGAAGGTTTTTACAGAATGAAATTTTCAAATTGCAAAAAAGTGTTGCGGTATGACAGATAAATTATTTGATGAATTCGTAAAAAGCAAACTGGAGCATTACGACTCCGGCGCTCCCATGCATGTATGGGAACGCATACGTGAAAAAGAGAAAGATGATAAAAAAGGCTTTTTCTTTTTCAAACGCTTTTGGTTAACAGGCATTGTTATGTTAACACTTACCGGCATGGCGTATCTTACCTGGAACTCTGTTACAAAAAACAATGAAAAAGATCAACAGGTTACTGCTGCCAATCAAAAAATTAAGTACAATAAAACAACATCTGTACAAACAATAAAAGAAACAAATTCAGGCAATCAGCAACAACAATCATCAGCAGATCTTTCTGTTGCAGAAAATAAAATCACAACTTCAACCGGAACTTTAAATACGGATAAATCAAATACTGATGTTGAAAAGAATTTCACAGGTTCTGTTGCAGCTCATTCATCAATAAACACAAAACAAAGAACAGCCTCTGCCGGTGAAAATGCTGCGCTAAGTAATTCAAAACAAAAAAGTGATAAAGCTGATTATACAATTAGCCAACAGCAAACAACTGCTGATCAACAAAAAGAGTATGCTCTCAGCTTTACGGGGATGGCCAATTATCGAAACTCTTTAAACAATTTTCGTTTAGGAAATATTACGCAGTCAACAAACAGGCCAACATGCCCTACTGTTAACGGCCCATACCGCAATGATTTGTATATTGAATTTTATGGCTCGCCTGATTATACCATGAGGAGCTTTTCCAATCCTTCCAGTCTTAATAATTATATTGCCCTGCGTCGTTCAAGTGAGGATAACCGGAATGGCTTCAGTACAGGTATCCGCATTGCAAAAAACATAGGTGAAAAAATGTTGATCAAGGCCGGGGTTAATTATTCACAGATCAACGAACGTTTACGCATCGTTAACGAAAAAGAAAAACAACTTACACAGATCATTACGATCCGTACTGTCATCAGGGCTCCCGGCGATACTTTATTTATCAGGGATACTACTTACTTTGAGCAAAGCGGTACACGTTATCGTACAACCTATAACCGTTATCGCTTCATTGATATTCCACTTATTTTTTCTTATGAATTCGGGAATCGGGAATTACTTTCTTTTTCAATAAATGCAGGACCGGTATTTAATATTTCGTCATTCTATCGTGGTGAAGTGCTGGATACAAGCTTGAGTCCAGTTAAAATTTTAACTGCAAAAGGTAACGGAGCCAACAACTGGCGCAGTAACATTGGCGTGGGTATTTTTGCAAGCTTTGCTGTTTATAAACACATGAATGAACGCCTGCAGATATTTGGTGAGCCTTATTTACGTTATAATTTTAAACCGGTAACACAGAATACAAACTTTGTGAATCAACGTTATTTAATAACCGGAATGCAGTTAGGCATCAGGTATAATTTACAAAGTGAAAGGCAGCGTTAAAGGTAAAACATGAATCAAATAATTACGGATGTTTCCAGTAGCCCGTGCAAAGCACCTATTTAAATTCTGAATATGAAAAAAGTATTAATAGCTGATTTATTATTCGCAATTCTGTTTTTTGTTTCCTGCAAAAAAGATACAAATGTTTTTGTGCCTGACCCCGGGCAACAATTAGACAGTGCATGGACAAATAACGTAACGGATAATTCCCAGGTACTCATTCTGTCAAAGGAACTGGCAGGAAAATTTTCTGTACAGGAAATGAATTATTTAAGTGATACAGCAGTTACTACGGGTACAGGTGAACATATTCTTTTTCCTTCAAACGGACTTTTAGTGAACGGAGCTGTTTTAACCGGTGCAATTAAAATTGAATATGTATTATTACAGAAGAAGGGAGATTTTATCCGTTTTGGTGTACCCACAAGTGCCAGCCGCTATCCTTTGGAATCAGGCGGCGCATTGCACATCAGGCTTACATCAAACGGGCAACCTGTTACATTGGCTTCAAGTAAAAAAATCAGTATCCGTTACCGTGATGATTCTCCTAAACAGGGAATGGTTGTTTTTTATGGAAATACGCTTACAGTAACCAATTCATTATCGTTTAACTGGACATTGGCCGGTGATAATTCATTGGTGAAAATTTGGGATTCAACGAATACAAATCCTGCAGCAAAAGGATATTTTGTAGAAACGTATAAAACCGGTTGGGTAAATGTTGGCCGTTCTTTGGAAACTGTACAACCGAGAATTGAAGTAAAAGCAGTTTTACCCGATTTGTTTTCCAATGCCAACACGGCTGTTTACATGGTATTTAAAAACTATCGCACAGTTGTGCAATTATCGGGCAACACTACGCTTCGTAATTTTTCCTTTCCAAATATTCCTGCCGGCCAGGAAGTAAAATTTATCACAATTTCCAAAGTAGGCAGCAGTTACTATCTGGGTGTAAGTGATGAAAAAACCGTTGCAAATATGGTTTCCTTTATTAAACCCCAACTTTCCAGCCTCAGTTCTATTATGGCCTTTTTAAATAGTTTGTAATTTTTCTTTCTCATAAGCAGTTTTTAAAAAGTCCCGCTGAAAGGCGGGATTTTTTTTGTGCCTGTATCCTTTTGCCATTAAGTTAAGAATAGCGGTAGTATATCAGGTATGCCATACTTATAGTACAAGCTATCTCAAAAGTCGTCATTGCGAACGTAGTGAAGCAATCTGTCACGATTTAGATTGCTTCGTGCCTCGCAATGACGTACTTTTTAATGTACGTTTTGCAAAAAAAAAGACTTTTGAGATAACTTGTAGTTTTTTTTAAATTTATCAGCGTGTTTAAAGTATGGCATACCCGTACCATCATATACCCCCTAACTTAACCACAGTGGCCTGTATCCACATTTGTGGATAGATGAAAGTCTGTTTAAGCATTAAATTTTCAATAAATTTGCCGCTATGAACGGGGTGAATGCAAAACTTATTCGTGTAGCAATTCTTGATCTGTACAAAGGGTTTCCCAACCAGGGAATGCGATGTCTTCGTGAAATTTTGAATCAATTTGCAGATACGCATCATCTCAACCTAAAATGGGATGAATATGATGTAAGAGGAAAGTGCGAAGTACCTGATCTTACTTATGATATTTTTATTTCTTCCGGCGGCCCCGGCAGCCCTTTGGAAAGTGAAGGAACGGAGTGGGAGAATACTTACTTCAATTGGATAACGAAAGTAAAAGAATGGAACGATAATCCTTTGCAGGAACATAAAAAACAGGTGTTCTTCATTTGTCATTCTTTTCAACTTGCATGCCGGTATTTTAATATTGGGAATGTGTGCGAACGGAGGTCAACAGCGTTTGGTGTATTTTCTGTTCACTTAATTTCCGGTGCTGATGAAGAAATTATTTTTGATGGGTTGCGAGATCCTTTCTATGCTGTTGACAGTCGTGATTACCAGGTAATACAACCCAATCATAAACATTTGAAAGAAATAGGTGCAAAACTTTTATGTATTGAAAAAGAAAGGCCGCATGTTGCGTTTGAAAGAGCCATCATGGCCATTCGGTTTAATGACTATATGATCGGTACTCAATTTCATCCCGAAGCTGATGCACCGGGTATGAGCATGTATCTGCAAACTGAAGAAAAAAAGAAAACAGTAATTGACAATCATGGTTTTGAAAAATGGAGAAATATGATTGATCACCTGGAAGACCCCGATAAAATTTTATTAACCTATTCCCATATACTTCCCAACTTTCTTTACCACTCTGTTTTTTCAATGGATACTGTAACGGTTTAAAATCTTTCTCTTTTATATCCTGAAAATCAGATATTTTTAGAAGACAAAACATCTTCTATGGTTCATTCATTGCGCAGGGAATTCAACCAAAACTTTACAATTGAAAAGTATAAAGCATTCTTAAAGGATCTTGATAGTCTGCATCCGGGTGATATTGAATTTCGTGTAAGTGAAACCCCTGTCTTTGTTGATAAGGCTTTTAAGAACAAATTACTGGATGCCTGTGAAGCTATTGTAGATGTGATTTGTGATCCAAAGTTCAGAGAACTTACGGAAAAAGCAATTCCTTCAGGAGAAAAAGTGCCCAATGAGTCTCCTGTTGCACACATGATTTCTTTTGATTTTGGTATATGTATAAATGATAAAGCTGAACTGGAACCTCAGCTGATTGAAATGCAGGGCTTCCCCACTTTATATGGTTTCCAGGTTTATTATCCCGAAGTCATTGAAAAGCACTTTTCTATTCCGTCTAACTACAGTCATTATCTCACTGGTTATACAAAAGAAACTTACATTGAAATGCTGCGTAAGTTGCTTGTTGGAGATTTGAATGCTGAAAATGTAATCTTGCTGGAAATAAAACCCGAACAGCAAAAAACAAGAATTGATTTTGCATGTACAAAAGATTA
>CAMTVU010000044.1:0-25402 GCA_947085245.1 uncultured Chitinophagaceae bacterium
GATACGGGTGTAGATATTTCCGAATTCACGGAGCCCGAATAAATTTGCTGCATGTTCGCTGTTATCAAAACCATAAGAGGTTGTTTGATAAATGGGCACTGCACGTGATTTGGTTGTTGGGTCTATTTGCTGACCTGCATGTAATTGTAATGTTTCAAAACGATGATTGCTACTCATGATTATAATGATTTAAACGTGTAATAAAATATGTAAGAGAAAAACAAAGTGTGTGAACCTTCCCGCCAGGCGGGATCGGAAAAGAATATGTATGCCTTACGGCATACAACAAATCATACAACAACAGCACTGCATGGCTGCAGCAGAAGAAACTTGTGAAAAGTTGTTGTTGTTCATGTTGTGATTAAAATACTCAACAAATGTAACCGGCTTTTTTTGAGTATTCAAAAAAGACTTTGTAAAAGTTTTGTCAATACTTTGAATAACGATTGTTTGTTTCATCTCTTTTGATAATGAGTTTAATACTTAATTACAGCACAGTACTTTAAAAAACAAATCAAAAAAAGACTGATGAAAAAACCTGACACTTCAACTCCGTATGGTTTTTAGAAATGTGGTATTACTTCGTATGCCACAAACAAAAAAGCTCACCGGATAAAATCAGATGAGCTTTAGTATATAGTTGTAAGTTTTGCTAAAAGCATGTAATCTGACTTATCTGACCCCCGACGTTTATCGTCAAAGGATGGAATTGGCACCTTTTCTCTTTGTCATCCTGAGTTAGTTGAAGGACATCAAAGTGAGAGGTTGTCAAGGCTTCATCGGGCCATTACCCTCTGCCTTTCTTGATAAGTGATGTAAAGAACTGTTGCAAAAGTAGCTACAAAAGTATCAATCAGCCAAATTTCTTTAGCTAACAAATGTTGTTACAAAGCTGCCTGTAATTCTTTTGTAAAAATGAGAGCTGCAAGAACAGAAGGGATCAATGCCTTTAATTGTGCTGACTTTTCTGTTTCATTTGAATAGTGCAATGGAACCGAAGCAATCATTTTCCGTTGAGGTGTTACTTCATTTTCTAGCACCACTTCAATAGCATTGCCCTCATTAATTGTAAACCTGAACTGATCATGCGCTTCAGTTGAAGCTGTGCCTTTTTTCATCTGTTCATCGTCATACTGAATTCGCCCAAGTGTGAACCCATATTCATTTCGGATCAATTGAAACAACTTGTTGAACATTCGTTTCCCAATAAAAATATTACGTTTGATTGTACCGCATTCCAAACGAAAACTTTCCGTAGAAGGATTTAGTTTTAATGTAAACCGATGTTCATGCTCACCATCATGCAACATCATTGGAACTGCATTGTAAACTGCGATGCTCATACTTGTAAGTTTTTTATTAAACGGCAGGTTGCGTAAGCAGCCATTAAGGTAGTTTGAAGAAAGTAAATCTGCTGCGAAACAAATCCATAGTTTTCCACATTCACGAAAACTTAATGTTGGGGTAACATTGGCACAGATTCTTCCTCCGCAGGGAACTGGAAACATTTCAATACATAACCTACTGACTTTCACAAACCATGCTCTTTACCTCACTCCTGCTCACCTGAACGGGATAACCTGTAATTTCGTTATCTTTTCAAATTCACCAATTGAAAACAGGGAAGTAAGCCATGAGTGATGCAGTAAACGATCAGATAGAAGTAAGCGGAGCAAGAGTTCACAATCTGAAAAATATAGATGTAACCATTCCAAAGAATAAACTGGTGGTGATCACCGGAATAAGTGGCAGTGGAAAATCATCGCTTGCATTTGATACCATTTATGCTGAAGGGCAACGCCGCTACATGGAAACCTTTGGCGCTTATGCCAGGCAATTTGTAGGTGATATGGAGCGCCCTGATGTAGATAAGATCACCGGCCTTTCTCCCGTTATTTCCATTGAACAAAAAACAACGAATAAAAATCCACGCTCAACTGTTGGAACCATTACTGAGGTGTATGATTTCCTTCGTTTGCTGTATGCAAGAACCGGTGAAGCTTATTCTTATAATACCGGAAAGAAAATGGTGAAATGGAGTGAGGAAGAAATTGTTGAAAATATTTTTCAACGATTTGAAGAACAAAAAGTTTCATTACTTGCTCCATTAATCAGGGGACGCAAAGGTCATTACCGTGAATTGTTTGAAGAGGTCAGGAAAAAAGGTTTTGTAAAAGTTAGAGTAGATGGCGAAATAAAAGATCTGGTGCCCAAAATGCAGTTGGATCGTTACAAGATTCATGATATTGAAGTAGTGGTGGATCGTTTGAAAGTGAGTGATGATTTCAGGTTACGCATCAGCCAGAGTGTACAGCAAACATTAAAGCTTGGGAAGGATCTCATGATGGTGTTGCCGGAACCAAATGAAGAAAATTCAAAAACTCAAAAAACAAAATCCAAATCTTCAAATACAAAAAGTCTCTTTGAAAATGAGGGGTCTTTAATCCCCCTTTCGGGGGGCGGGGGGGCTTTGTATTCCAAACAATTGATGTGTGAGGATACCGGCCTCAGTTATGAAGAGCCATCACCCAATGCATTTTCTTTCAACTCACCTTATGGCGCATGCCCTGCCTGCAAAGGATTGGGAACCGTGTATCATGTTTCATTGGAAGCCGTAATGCCCGATAAAAATTTATCCATTAATGAAGGTGGTATTAAACCATTGGGAGAAGAAAGAGAGACTTATTTTTTTAAGCAAGTGCAGCAACTTGCAAAGAAATTTAAGTTTTCACTTGATAAGCCGCTGAATGATCTTTCACCCCAAACCATGAACCTGCTGTTGTATGGAAATGAAGATGGAAGCGAATCAACCATTGATTTTGAAAATGAAGATGCAGCAACTCCATCAACTGAATTTGAAGGCATCGTCAATCAACTCAAACGCTGGTTTAGCAGCACTACCAGTGAAGCCATTCAATCATGGGCCGAAGGTTTTATGGAACTCAACACCTGTACTTCCTGCAATGGCACAAGATTGAAAAAAGAAAGTTTGTGGTTTAAACTTGAAAATAGAAATATTGCTGAGCTCAGCGAACTCAACTTAGATAACCTGGCTGCCTGGTTTGATGGATTGGAACTCCGTATCAGCAACAAACAGGCAACCATTGCCAAAGATGTATTGAAAGAGATCAGGGAACGTTTACAGTTTTTATTGAATGTAGGATTAACGTATCTCACATTAAACCGTTCAAGCAGAACACTGAGTGGTGGTGAAAGTCAGCGCATCCGCTTGGCAACACAGATCGGATCGCAACTGCAGGGCATCACTTATATTTTAGATGAGCCGAGTATTGGTTTGCATCAACGGGATAATCATCGTTTGATTGACGCATTGAAAAATTTAAGAGATGTAGGCAACAGTGTGCTGGTTGTTGAGCACGATAAAGATATTATGCTTGCTGCCGATCATTTGATTGATGTGGGGCCACAGGCCGGAAAGCATGGCGGAACCATTGTTTCAGCAGGTACGCCAAAAGAAGTTCTTGCATCCAATAGTGACACAGCCAAATATCTCAATGGAGAAAAAACAATTCCCATTCCAACAGAACGCAGAAAAGGAAATGGAAATTTTATTGAACTGAAAGCTGCAACAGGTAATAATCTGCAAAATGTAAACATCAAACTTCCATTAGGAAAATTAATTGTTGTTACCGGAGTAAGCGGCAGTGGCAAGAGCACACTCATCAATGAAACACTTTACCCAATTCTCAGCAAACATTGTTACGATTCAAAAAAAAATCCCCTGCCCTACAAATCAATCAGGGGCCTGGAGCATATTGATAAAGTGATTGAAATAGATCAATCACCCATCGGCCGTACACCAAGAAGCAACCCTGCAACTTATTGCGGTTTTTTTACTGAGATAAGAACTTTGTTTGCAGCAATTCCTGAAGCAAAGATTCGTGGTTATAATGCCGGACGATTTTCTTTCAATGTAAAAACAGGCCGTTGTGATGTTTGTGATGGAGGTGGTATGCGTGTAATTGAAATGAATTTCTTACCCGATGTATATGTTCATTGTGAAAAATGCAATGGCAAACGTTACAACCGGGAAACATTGGAGATACGATATAAAGGTAAATCAATTGCTGATGTATTGGATATGACGGTGGAAGAAGCTGTTGAATTTTTTCAGCCCGTACCTTATCTCTACCGTAAAATAAAAGTGCTGGAAGATGTAGGGCTTGGCTACATTTCTCTCGGGCAAAGCGCTGTAACCCTTAGTGGCGGCGAAGCACAGCGTGTAAAACTTTCAACAGAGCTGGGAAAAAAAGATACAGGCAAAACATTTTATATACTGGACGAACCCACTACGGGTTTACATTTCCAGGATATTCAACACTTACTCGATGTATTGAATAAATTAACCGACAGGGGAAATACCGTGTTGGTGATTGAACACAATATGGATGTTATTAAAGTAGCTGATCATATTATTGATCTTGGCCCCGAAGGTGGTGATGGCGGTGGAAAAATATTATTTGAAGGAATTCCCGAAGATCTGTTGCACTGCAAAGAAAGCTATACTGCAGAGTTTTTAAAGATTGAACTTCCGCCTGCTGTTAAGGCATGAAGAAAAATATATACAAGACCCATGTGCTGAGAAAAAATAAACTGCAATATTATTAGACCTAAGAATTGCACAAACCATAAACATTCAATCATTTTATATGAGCAATGCTGATGACCTTTTTTTGAACCCTGATGATTTTGAAAAAGAAGACAGAAATTCAGGCGATTCATGGAAACCTGTAAAACAACATGCAAAAGCATTAAAGCGAAAGTCCATTGAATTGCTCAATCTATCCACCACCATTAAGGATCTTTTACCGGATGATGATCAGGCAGAACACACAAAGAATTGGTTGATGGAAAATGCTTATAAAATACCTGCAAAGATCAGCGGCGCAATGGCGGTTGATGATGTGTATAGTATTGTAATGGAAAATGCCGTGATAATAAAAGTGGCGGCCTGTGAGTTGCGCAATGCAGTATGGAGCTGCCATATCCTGCATGATATGGATGAGAAATATGTGCATGTGATGCGCAATGAAATTGAAGAATTCCGTAAGATATTTATTGAATGGGTGAAATGTTTTGATAAAGAAAATGACCTTCCCGATGAATGGCATCTGTTTAATGACCCTTCCACTTTTCCTGAAGATGATGAGCCTTTTGATCCTGAAAACTTTTTCAAAGATTTTAACCCGGATGATGAGAATTAGTTATGCATCCGGCTTCCAAAAAAAAAGTTACCCCCGAAAATTCGGGGGCAACAGGATAGAGTACGGACCAAGAGAAACAAAGCAAAGCATGGTGAAATAAATATCGGTCACTGGTTCTCGGTATAGATTTTCACAGGATTGGAAAACTAAGAGAAGGGTACGGACTAACGTTTATTACATACTTTGCTTAAAGAGTTGTTACAGATATAATTGCTTTTTGTAAATAAATAAGATAACGTAAAGTGTAATTAAACCGATGCGGAGGAGCCATATAGTAAGCTCCGGGTTGGCAATGGATTTTGCTTTTGTTTTCTGGGTTTGGATTTTCATTTTTGGGATTTGGGTATGGATAAAAAATTATTTTAAAAGTACTGCGGGCATTTCATTGAGTTTTTGTTTTTAAACCAATCGGCATACACATCGCCAATCTTCCACGTTAAACGAAATGTACTGGAAAAGTAAGAATCGTTTCTGTTGGGATTACCTCTTTTCTTACCAATTCTGTACGGTGTATATCCAGGAAAGCCCGGATAAAATGAACTTGGGTTAGACAGGTATTTTGCAATAGAAGCCTGGCTTGGCGAAAGATACAGATCAAATAAAGCTGGGTCAATATACTTATGACTTACATCATCAATATAATCACTGCCCGTTTTACGATGGATGAATTCAATACCAAATGTTAAGCGTTCAGTAATATCATATTTAAGACCAATGCCTAACAGTATATTATAAGAAACGAGGCTGTATTCAGAAATTCCTGATCCCGGCATTCCCTGTCCTTCCAATTTCAATGGCTTTAAATCAACCCATGATTCATTTCCAGCAGGATCTTTATATAATCCCTGGGGATTGAATTTAAATACACCAACGCCGCCAATGAGGTAAGGTCTTACCCTGGGTAAGCCCCATCCATTTTTTAAACTGATAAATGCTGTTGGATATAATTCAATACCGGCGTACGCTTCATAAAGAGGGGAACGAAATGTGAGATTTCTGTATTTACGTGCACCTTCCCATGTATCGGCTGGTTGTTTCTGCTGAATTAAACGATCATCGCCTTCCATTTGCCCGATGTTTCCTGCAATTCTGAAACCGAGCCATTCAGAAGGATAATAAGAGGCTGATATTCCACCAATAATATTTGTTACAGGTAAATTATTGTCTTTAGGACCATAGGTTCCTTTACCACGATTACCACCAAGATCACCAAGGAAACTCATGGGGCCAACATTCAATCCAATTTCAAATCTTGAATTAGCTGTAGTTAACCCAATTTGTGCATTCAATGATTGAACACAAAAAGCTGAAAGTAAAAAAACGTACAGGGAAAATTGTATAGTACGGATTTTCATAGTCTTGGATATTTGGTTTTTCTGATACTGAATATCAGACCACAATAATAGAAAACAAATCTTGAACTTCAAAATCTTTTCTTTCTTACTTTGAGTGTAAACCCTTACTGGCATAGGTTTTTAGGGGATTTTACTTCTGGTGTTTCGTAAAATTACTCAATCATTTTTAAAAAAACGAATCATTTCAGTATGTTCTATTCCATCTTCCAGATAAATAGTTCCTGTTTGCTCAAAACCGAGTGATGTATAGAATTTTACTAAATAAATCTGGGCCCCAATTTTTATATCTCTGCCTTCGAATAACTCCCCGCAATAAGCAATTGCATTTTGCATTAACTCTTTCCCTGCTCCTTCTTTTCTAACAGCCTTATTCGTTACCACCCTTCCTATTGAGGGTTCCCTGTAAGACAAACCGGGTGGCAGTATTCTGCAATACGCCATTAACTGTTCATCATCACCCCAACCCATCAGGTGCCAGCTTTGCTCATCTTTATGATCTGCATCCTGAAACACACAATTCTGTTCAACTACAAATACTTCATTCCGTAACCAAATGATGGCATACAATTCATGCGGCGTTAATTCGTCAAACTTTTTAAATACCCATTTCAATTTCATAATTCAATAGTCTTAGTATTTGTATTTCTCTTTCCAGAGTTGTTTGAGAAATTTTCTCAATTCATCTTCTCTTGCATTTTTACCCGGTTCATAAAACGTTGTTCCGCTTATTTTCTCGGGTAAATATTCCTGCGTTGAAAAATTATTTTCATAACTGTGTGAATATTGATACCCTTTCCCATAGTCCATATTCTTCATGAGTTTTGTTGGTGCATTACGGATATGCAGAGGAACCGGCAGATCACCAAATTGTCTTACGGCTTCTTCTGCCTTGCCGATGGCTGCAACAGCAGCATTGCTTTTTGCTGATGACGCTAAATAGGTTACACACTGCGATAAAATGATTTTTGATTCGGGATAACCGATCTTATTCACAGCATCAAATGTTGCATTGGCCAGCAACAATGCATTGGGATTGGCATTGCCAATATCTTCACTGGCAAGGATCAACAATCTTCTTGCAATAAATTTTACATCTTCTCCGCCTTCAATCATTCTTGCCAGCCAGTAAACCGCCGCATTGGGATCACTGCCACGGATGGATTTAATAAAAGCTGAAATGATATCATAATGCTGTTCCCCACTCTTGTCATACAAAGCCATTTTTTGCTGAATAGTATTTAATACGAGTTCATCAGTAATGACCAAAGTCTCGGAGGGATGAGAAGCCCCTCTTTCGGAGGGGTTTGGGGAGGCTACAATCTCTAATAAGTTCAATAGCTTTCTTGCATCACCGCCACTTAATCGTATGAGAGCTTCAGTTTCTTTGATTTCAATCCTTTTTTCTTTCAGCAAAATATCTTCTTTCAAAGCTTTGTGCAGGAGTTGTATCAAATCTTTTTCTTCCAATGCTTTTAATACAAAAACCTGGCAACGGCTGATCAAGGCACTGTTCACTTCAAAAGAAGGGTTCTCTGTTGTTGCACCAATGAGTGTGATGATTCCTTTTTCAACTGCACCTAACAAAGCATCCTGCTGACCTTTGTTGAAGCGATGAATTTCATCAATAAATAAAATAGCGTTTGGTTCCCGCTTTGCCTGTTCAATCACTTCTCTTACTTCTTTTACACCACTGCTGATGGCACTGAGTTGATAATAAGTTGCGTTAACAGTATGTGCAATGATATTGGCAATGGTTGTTTTACCCACACCGGGCGGGCCCCACAAAATCATGCTGGGAATATTTCCGCTGCTGATGGCTTTTTGAAGAATACTCCCCTGCCCCGTTAAATGTTGCTGACCAACAAGATCATGAAGTTTGCTGGGTCTTAACCGTTCTGCTAATGGAGCTTGTTGCATACAGGCAAGTTACAGAAATAATAAAGTTTCTGAATAAGGCTGCTCAATCAATTCTTTCAGGATGACTATCATCAATATTCTTCTCCCCAAATAAATGGGCGTATTGTTTCAGCAGGCGAAAGGTCATGGATATATGTACGCCAAGAATCATTGCATAAAAAAGCAAAAACCAAATAACTCCTTTCATGATCTTCATTATAAGTCCTGCTGGCAATGGTGATTGGGTATTTTGCAAATCTGTTACCTGTTTCATGGCATCATTTAAAATACCGGGGTTACTGATGACAGAAACTGATTGAAACATATTCATCGTAACAAAAACAAAGGCAACATAGGCATTTACCTTAATTAAATCTTTCATCCCGGGTTTCAGGTTTCTTTTCCCGTCAATTCCCTTTAATAAAAAAAGAAAACTGGTGAAACTGTAAATAACAACAGCAACAATTACAAACACTGAGATCAGTAATACCGGGTTACTCAATGCAACAAGTAATACAAATAAGGATGCAATTCCAAGAATTGCTGCAATGGCAATAAGGAAATAAGAGAAAATGCGATAAACTGCAAGTTTGTTCATTGAATTTAATTAATTATTCTTCTTCGAAATAATCTGAATCTATTTTTTTTATTTCATAGATATTTTGAATTGAAACGCCAAGATTGTAATCAATCATGTATTGGGCTAATTTTTCCCCATCAATTAAAACAACTTTTGTATCCATTTGCAAAGCGTAATCAATGGATTCTTTTGTAAAATAGGAGGTTGTTATAAATACCCCCTTTTTTGCTCTTTGACCAGCTAACGCACCAACAAACTTTTGTACTTCTGGCCTGCCCACAACACTTTGCCATCTTTTTGCCTGAATATAAATAACATCCAACCCTAATTTATCTTCTTTAATAATTCCATCAATTCCTTCATCTCCACTTTTGCCTATGGCTTTGCCCGCATCCTGTATAGACCCCCCATAACCCATCTTAACTAAGAGTTCTACTACTACTCTTTCAAAGAAATAAGGGTTCACTGTTTTTAGTTTTGATAATAATTCTTGTTCGAGTGATTGACGAATATTCAAATAGCCAGATTCGATCAATTCTTCTGGAGTTTTATTTATTTGAATATCAGGTTCTATTGGGCTGCTGTTTTCTGACTCCTTTTTGTCTTTTCTGAAACCACCAATCATAACAGAATAATCAACAAATTTAGACATAAGATATTTTACGTTGATTTGTTCAGGTTTTTCAGAAAGCAGACTTATACCTCTTTCAGTAATTTTAAAAAAACCTCGTTTTGTATTTTCTAAAACGCCAGCCATCTTTAAATGAGCCTTTGCCCAATACACTCTATTATAAAAAATTTTTTGCTTTTTACTTGGTAGCCACTCATTCAATTCCTCTTCTGAAAGATTAAATGCCTTTGCCAAAAAATCTATACATTCTTGTACCGAAAACTCTCTTTGCTCATTTACTAACTTCAGCAAAGGCAACATTAAAGATTGATAATCCGGTATCATATATGATTGTTTAAATAAAAAACCCGTCAGTAAATCTAACAGGTTTTAAAAATAATGCAGCTCTTATTTAGAGTGCTTTAAGGTATTCAACAGGCATGAGTTTATCAAGATTTACATGCTTTGAGGCATCCATAATTTCTATGCCAATTATCTTATCATCCTTGCCTATATCCAATACAATGTCATCTGTAACCCTTTTGTTGGTCACCTCCTGTTGCTCCGGGGCAATTCGCAAATAGAGCAGGTCGGTTTTACTGTCGTAGTGAATAGTCATACATTAAAATTTTCCGTAAAAAACATATACAGTTATGGTAATTATTACTTTGTCTTCTATAACGTAAAATACTTCCAGTTTCTTTTCCTCATAGTACCTGTTATTTTTTTCGTTATTGAAAGGAAATATTTTTGATTTTCCCAAGCGGCCGGACTTACCTAAAACATTGGCACCTGTTTCAATTGTTTCTTTTATCTCATTTTCAGATGCGCCCCTTTAATTCGCTCTTTGTAATGTATGCGGTTCTATCTGAATTATCATCCCTGTAAAATTAATCAATTATTTCACTATATATATCAGGCCCTTTGAAATAGCCGGATATTTAAGATTTCAAATCCAGCTTTATCTGTAACTCATCAAACTGCTTATCATCAATGGTACTTGGCGCATCCAGCATCACATCACGGCCTGAATTATTTTTGGGGAAAGCAATAAAGTCACGGATACTTTCACTGCCGCCAAGGATTGCACACAGGCGATCAAAACCAAATGCTATACCACCATGCGGAGGAGCGCCATATTCAAATGCACCCAACAAGAAACCAAACTTGTGCTGCTGTTCTTCTGCATCCATGCCCAATGCAGCAAACATTTTCTCCTGCAATTCACGCTGATAAATACGGATAGAACCACCGCCAATTTCATTTCCGTTCAACACCATATCATACGCATTGGCTTTGATGCCGGCATAAGGATGTTTCAGGTATTCTGCTGCATTTTCAATCACGGGATTGTTGTTGATCATGGTTGCAATCTGATCAGGCTTAGGGCTTGTAAATGGATGATGCCGTGCCACCCAGCGACCTGCCCCGCCACTTGCGGGGTTGTCTTCTTCAGCATATTCAAACAACGGAAAGTCAAGCACCCATAATAATTTAAAATCATCTGCTTTACGTAAACCAAGTTTATCGGCCATATACATTCTTAAATCGCTGATGGCTTTACGTGTACGTTCTTCTGCACCCGCAAGAATTAATATGAGATCACCAGCCTTTGCATTAGCTGCAGCAGCAATAGCTTTCAATTTTTCTTCGCTGTAAAATTTATCTACACTGCTTTTAAAAGTCAATCCGGCATTTCCCTCCTTCGCTGAAGCTTCGGCGGATAAGTATTTAATAAACACCAGTCCTTTCATACCTATCTGCGGACGCTTCACCCACTCTGTTAATTCATCCGTTTGTTTGCGTGAATATTCACTGCAACCGGGAACAGCAATGGCCACAACGGTTTCAGCTTCATCAAATACTTTGAAATCAACACCATCAATCAATGCCGATTGATTTTGCTTTGTTGGAAATGTATGTGCAGGGAATTTGATGTTGCATATTTTCAGATCGAAACGAATATCAGGTTTATCATTTCCGTATTGCCACATGGCTTCTTCCCAACTCATACGTTGAACAACTTCCGTATAGCCTATATTTTTTACATCTTTAAAAATGGCTTTCACCATTCCTTCAAACATATTGAGAATATCTTCCTGTTCTACAAATGCCATTTCACAATCAATCTGTGTAAACTCGGGCTGACGATCAGCCCTGAGATCTTCATCACGAAAACATTTTACAATTTGATAATAACGGTCGTACCCGCTAATCATCAACAATTGCTTAAATGTTTGCGGACTTTGCGGCAACGCATAAAACTGTCCCGGATTCATTCTTGAAGGAACCACAAAGTCTCTTGCACCTTCAGGAGTTGATTTAATCAGGAATGGCGTTTCAATATCCATAAACCCATTATTGTGCAGGTAATTTCTTGCAGCACGGCTTACCGCATAACGCAGCTCCATATTTTTTTTCACTGCATTTCGGCGCAGATCGAGGAACCGGTATTTCATCCGCACATCATCACCACCATCTGTATCATCCTGGATGGTGAAAGGAGGTACGGCTGATTTATTTAATACTGTGAATGATTGAACAAGTATTTCAACATTGCCTGTTGCAATGTTTGCATTTTTATTGCTTCGTTCGCTCACAGTTCCTGTTGCCTGCAACACAAACTCACGACCAAGTGGATTTTCATCCAGCACTTTATTGAGCTCTTCACCAAATAATAATTGAGTGATGCCATAACGATCACGCAAATCAACGAAGGTGATACTTCCAAACTTTCTAACTGTTTGCACCCAACCGGCGAGAGTTACGGAACTGCCGGCATGAGTACTTCTTAATTCACCACAGGTATGAGAACGGTACATGTAAATCTCAGATTTATGATTTTAGATTTCTTTGCCTCAAAGACACGAAGTTGCAAAGATTACACAAAGAATTTCTTTGAGAACTTTGTGTCTTTGAGTCTTTGTGGCAGCATTTAACAGGGCGCAAAGATAACTACTCAACGCCAACCTCCGGAAGCAGAATTAAACTGTTTTTTGTTGACTCAGTTCGTCTTCAATAACATGAACACTTTGCAACGCAATTTTTTCCCTGAATTTTTGACTGAAAAAATAAAGTGAATAGTAAACTGTAAGAATACCAAGGCCAATTGTAAATGGAACCAAAGCTGCATTGCGAAGGCCAAATTTTCCTTCATCCCATCCAAAAAATTCTCCAATCATCCAGGTACAGTTAGCTGTGATCCAGAAAACAACAGCAAGATTATGCATCAGCTCCGAAATCATTTTCCGGGTTTGCCAGGTAATTAATAAGGCTGCAATCATTGTTGGAATAATCATGATAAGGCCCGGGATACGAAACGTAAGGGCCCAGCATATATCTTTCAGTAACCATAATAAGATGTGGAGGTTTTCAATTCGGCGAAACCGTACAGGAATGGAATAAATGATATTGTTGCTCATATAACCGGCAGTTTTGGTAAAAATAAGAAGTGAATGATGAAATGCAAATGGCGGGCAGATTTTACTGCCCGCCATTCACTATACTAAACTTGAAATTTTTTAACTGAACATTTCTTTCACCCGTTCAAAAAATCCTTTGTCGCCTTTTTCGGGTTTTGGTTGAAAGTTTTGGCTCTGCTGCATTTTTTCAAGAATGACTTTTTCTTCTGCTGAAAGATGCTGCGGTGTCCACACATTTACATAAACAAGCTGATCGCCTTTCTCATAACTCTGCAAAGCGGGGAAGCCCTTCCCTTTCAACCGAAATACTTTTCCACTTTGTGTACCCGGTGGAATTTTGATTTTTGCACGGCCATCAATGGTTGGCACTTCGGCCTGTATGCCAAAAGCCGCATCGGGAAATGAAATGTGCAGGTCATAAGCTACATTCAAACCGTCACGATGCAGTTGAGGATGTGCTTCTTCTTCAATCAATACAATTAAATCGCCGGGAGCGCCACCACGTTCACCCATATTTCCTTTCCCTGCAACACTTAACTGCATACCTTCCTGTACACCTGCGGGTATATCAATGGAAATATTTTCTTCGCCGTAAACTCTTCCTTCACCTTTACATGCTGTACACTTATGAGCTATAGTTGAACCCTCGCCATTGCATGTGGGACAGGTTGTTACCGTTTGCATTTGACCCAAAAACGTATTCTGCACCCTTCTTACCTGGCCGCTGCCACCACAAGTGCCGCAGGTTTGCATGCTGCTTTTATCTTTTGCACCCGTGCCGCTGCAGGTAGTACAGCTAACATATTTTTTTACTTTGATGGTTTTGCTGGCGCCTTTCGCAATTTCTTCATAATTCATTTTAATGCGAACCCGGAGATTGCTGCCCCTTACACCTTTTGATCTTCCACCACCACCTCTGCGTTGGCCACCACCGCCAAAGAAACTTCCAAATACATCATCACCAAAAATATCTCCAAACTGGCTGAAGATATCGTCCATGTTCATGTGATGACCACCACTGCCAGATCCTCCACGGCCATTGCCACTTACACCTGAATGCCCGTAACGGTCGTATTGCGATTTTTTATCCGCATCGCTCAATATTTCATAAGCTTCCGCAGCCTCCTTGAATTTTTCTTCTGATTCTTTATTGCCCGGGTTACGGTCGGGGTGAAACTGCATAGCTACCTTGCGATACGCTTTTTTAATTTCGTCCGCAGAAGCCGTTTTATTTACACCTAAGATTTCGTAATAGTCTCTCTTCATAATGTGCTAATATACTAATGTGCTGATTGGCTGATGAGGCATGCTGTAATCAGCACATTATTACATCAGCTAATCAGTTGATTATTTCCCTACCACCACTTTTGCAAAGCGGATGATTTTATCGTTGAGCAAATATCCTTTTTCAATTTCGTCCATCACTTTGCCTTTCATTTCTTCTGTTGCTGCAGCAATTTCGGTAATGGCTTCGTGCCTGTCTGCATCAAAGTCTTTGCCTTTTTCATCCATTGCTTTCAGGCCACGGGCTTGCAAAATGCTGCGGAGTTTATGAAACACTAATTTCACACCTTCCAGTTCTTTTGCATCAAGCGTTTTTGAAAGTTCGGCTTCTGCACGGTCGGCATCATCCATTACTTCCAGCAAAGAAATGATGACATCCTTGCCTGCAGTTTGTATCAATTCCATGCGTTCCTTAGCGGTACGGCGGCGGAAATTATCAAACTCGGCCATCAGGTAGAGGTACTTGTTTTTTTCCTCTTCCAAAGCATCTTTCAGTTTTTCCAATTCACTTTCCTCCCCTATTTGCTCGTTCAGGTGATTGATACCTGCTACATTTTCGTCGGTGTTAATATCGGTACTGAAGGCGGTATTATTCAATTCAGATTTATTTTCTTCTGTCATTTCGTTCCTCATTTTTTGCATATAATGTAAAATTGTCGGCAAAGGTAAGCGGGACAAGAATACTGCCAATGGAAGAGTTGGGACAAATTGTCTTGAAAGTTGGGGCTTTCAGCTTAATCATCTGAGTTCAACTTTGGTTCGGGCTGCTCCAAGCTACGGTATTCCGCTGCGCTGCATACTGGCTTCCTTCGTCAGCCACCTTTCGCATCCCGCAGCCTTTGAGCTGAAAAATATCCATCAACAAAAAAGACATCCTGCTTACAACAGAATGCCTTTACAATTGGAATCCATTTGTGAATTCGTGTTTTTATTTCACCACCTTCACATTCCAAGCTTTCGGAGGTATTTCCATATAGGCCATACATACAGTACATCCCCTCTTACCGGGGCCTGCAATTAACCGGCAATTAAACACATCACCTGCTTTGAGGTTTGCCAGTTCAAAATCGCAATGATTTTGAACGGAAAATACATTTTTGAAAGATTGTCCGTTTGTGTTGGTCCAGTTGATGCCTTTGTCATAATAATTACTATCAAGGATTTCAATGATATTTTGTCCACACATCCCGGCTATGAACTTTACTTTAAATGTTTCTGTTAAGGCTTGCTCTTTTTCGCAACCATAAAATACAACTGCAAGAATACCTGCAAGAAAAAGTGACTGAAAATTCATAACGCTCATTTATAGTTTAAGACAACACGAATTTCAAATTCGTTGTCTGAAAGAAAAGATATAATACTATCCTGATTTATTATTGAGTTCAAAGCCCGCCTAACCATTCGGGCGGGGACAAATGGAAAATCTTAATTGGTATTATGCCTACAGAAAAGCTGTAGAACTAAAACACTTTTCAAAGCGGCATAACAGATACCTTTGCCCGCTATGGCAAAAGCAATACTCAACAGAAAGATTTCACAACGTGTGGTAAATGGCCACCCCTGGGTATTTAACAATGAAGTAAATCTTGTAAAGGGAGATGCTTCTCCCGGTGAAATTATTGATGTGCATACACATGATGATAAATTTCTTGGAAGAGGATATTTCAACCCCCAATCCCAAATACAGGTTCGTATTTTAACAAGAAACAAGAACGAAGAAATTAATGAAGAATTCTTTTTCAAAAAGCTGAATGAAGCATGGAAATACCGTAAGCAGCTGGGCTACTTAGAAAACTGCCGTTTAATTTTTGGTGAAGCCGATGGTTTATCGCAACTGATCATTGATAAATTCAACGATTATTTTGTAATTCAAACACTGGCGCTGGGTATTGATCTGTGGAAAGAGGCTATTGTAAAAGCCATCAACCGGCTATTCAATCCAAAGGGAATTTATGAACGTAATGATGTTCCCGTTCGTGAACTGGAAGGCATGCAGCAACTGAAAGGGTTTTTAAGTGAGCCGTTTGATACCAATATCATCATCCATGAAAACGGTTTGAAATTTCATATTGACATAGCCAATGGACAAAAGACGGGCTACTTTCTTGATCAGCAGGATAACCGCCGTGCCATACAGCATATTGTAAAAGATGCAGATGTATTGAGTGCCTTTACCTATACCGGCAGCTTTGAAATTCATGCTGCACATTATGGTGCAAAGAGTGTACATGGTTTGGACATTTCTGAAAGTGCTGTTGCCATGTGCAACAAAAATGCAGAGCTGAATGCTGTTGCTGATAAATGCACCTTTGAATGTGTAAATGCATTTGATGTTTTAAAGAATTGGGTAAAAGAAGGAAAACAATATGATGTGGTAATGCTCGATCCGCCATCTTTCACCAAATCAAGAGCAACCATTGATAAAGCCATTGCAGGCTATAAAGAAATTAACCTGCGTGGAATGAAATTAATAAAGCCGGGAGGATTTTTAGTCACATCTTCCTGCACCAACCTGGTGCAACCGCAACTTTTCTTAGAAATCATTCAAATGGCAGCGAAAGATGCAAAAAGACAATTAAGGCAGGTAACTTTTCAAACACAAAGTTCAGATCATCCTATCATTTGGGGATGGGAGAATACTCACTATTTAAAGTTTTTGATTGTGCAGGTGATGTAAGAAGAAAGTGCGAAGTACGAACTAAGAAGTACAAAGTGAGAAGTAGGAAATAAATCACCCAAAAAGAAAAACAAAGGAAAGGTTTGATATAAAAAACTCCGCTTCGGGAGATGAGGGTAACCTTATTTCACTACCTGGAACTTTCCGCTTTCGAGGATCTTGCCATTACGGTCGGTTAACTGGAAAATGTAAACACCACGGAAATAATCATTGAGGTTGATAACTGTACGGGCCGAGAGATTATTTATCTCCAATACTTTCTTTCCAATAAAATTGTACACTTTAAAAGAGTAGTTGGAAAAATTGCTGTTATTCTTAAACTCAAAATTGATGAAAGATGAGGCGGGGTTGGGGTAAAAACGAACCTGCTTAACCACATTTTCAGAGTTGCCAGTCAAAGGTCTGTTAGACTGGGCTGAGGCTACAGTGGCTATCAAAAGGATAAAGGTTACTATCGTAAAAAGGCGTTTCAACGAAACAAATCTAATTTTATTACTTGCAAAGTACAAGCTTTTTTTCACATTTCTTCAAAATCAAAAGGCAGGCCATAAAAGAACCTGCCTTTTTGTTTAACAACTTTTTGCTTTAACTGAGTTCAGCCAAACGTTGATTAATCGCTTCAAAATCAGGCAAATCCCTTGCTTTTTCAAGTACTTCTGCATATTGCACAATGCCTTCTTTATCAATAATGAAAGCGCTTCTTTTTGATACTCCCTTCATCTCCAGTATCCAATCATTGTACAAAGTACCATAAGCTGCAGAGGTTTCTTTATTAAAGTCGCTCAGCAGCGGAAAATTATATCCCTGGTCTTCTTTATACCTGGCTAAAGTAAATACAGAGTCAACTGAAATGCCAATCACTTCAGTACAGGCATTGCTGTAACGGACAATATCATCCCTTATGGCACAGAGTTCTTTCGTACATGTGCTTGTAAAAGCCTGCGGGAAGAAAAGCAGCAAAACCTTTTTGCCCTTCAGGTCAGTAAGCGAAACTTTATTTTTCGTCGTATCGAATAAAGAAAAATCCGGGGCTTGTTGCCCAACCTGAATATTCATTATTATGATTGTTTTTAAAATAATTAATCAGCTTACAGACCAAAGCAACCGCTCTGCGAAGTCTCCAGACTTCGCAGCACTATGCTAAAAGTTTCCCAACTTTTTATTTATACTATATAATATATCCTGTCAGAGACAGGATGCATAAAACTTCAAAGTCTGGAGACTTTGAAGAGCAGTTTTTTTATAATGGATAAGAAATTATACCGGAACGATATTGCGGTTTTTATTTTTTTTGATCTTTTCCGGAACAGCGGCAATAATTTCCTGCTTCAGTGCCTCTTTTAATCTCTTCTTCATAAAATCCCTGTGAACAACCATGCTTACTTCTCTTGAAGGAGCCGGGCTTCGGAAATGACGAATGAGTTTCTTTTGCTCATCTGTCATTTCAAGAGTTGAGAGTTCGGGTAAGATTGTAATGCCATCGTTTAACTCAACCATTCTGCGAAGTGTTTCAATACTTCCGGCTTCGTATTCAAATTGAGAACTTGTTTCACTTGCTTTTTTCAACTCACAAAGATTTACTATTTGTGAACGGAAACAATGGCCTTCTTCCAGCAGCCAGAGTTTTTCAGGATCAATATCCTTTGCAAGCACATAATGCTTTTTGAACGCAGCATTTTTTGGCGAAACATAAACCAGCAATTCTTCATAAAACAATATATCTTCTTTAATGCCATGCTCCTGCAAAGGAGTAACCAGTAAGCCAGCATCAATTCTTCCTTCCCTTAATCGTTTGATGATATACTCCGTCATCATTTCGTGAACAATCAGTTTAACGGAAGGATATTTCCGGTTAAAACTTTTGGCAAACAATGGTAATAAATATGGAGCCAGTGTTGGAATGATACCAATCCTCAACTCACCCGTGAGTAACCCTTTTTTACTTTGCGCCATTTCATGAATAGCATTTTTCTCCTGTAAAATTTTACGGGCCTGTTCAATGATTTCAATACCGGCTTCCGTGGGTATCACAGGTTGTTTACTTCTGTCGAATAATTTAATCCCAAGCTCTTTCTCCAGTTTCTGAATCTGCATGCTCAAAGTTGGCTGGGTTACAAAACAACGGGTGGCTGCTGTTGCAAAATGCCGGTAAGTATCTACCGCTACCAGGTATTCGAGTTGAGTTAAAGTCATAGTTAAAATCTATCAATGTATAAAGTTAATTGATTTGACTTATTGAAACAACTGCCACAACTTTGTAAAGTCAATTAAATTTTCAAACAAACACTTGTCAAATATGAGCGAACAGAAAAAACTTACAACAGCCTCCGGCATTCCTTATTTTGAAAATGAAAATACCATGAGTGCGGGTGCAAGGGGCCCTTTGTTATTGCAGGATTTTATCCTTCATGAAAAGATGGCACACTTCAACAGGGAGCGTATTCCTGAAAGAGTGGTACATGCAAAAGGATCGGGTGCCTTTGGAACATTTACTGTAACACATGACATCAGCAAATACACCAGAGCAAAAGTGTTTAACCAGGTTGGAAAGAAAACAAAAGTGTTTCTCAGGTTTTCAACGGTAGGTGGCGAAAAAGGAAGTGCAGATACTGAAAGAGACCCCAGAGGTTTTGCTATGAAATTTTATACGGAAGATGGTAACTGGGATTTAGTGGGCAACAACACTCCAATCTTTTTTATTAAAGATCCAAAGAAGTTCAGTGATTTTATCCATACACAAAAGCGAGACCCCTATACCAACTGCAAAAGCCCAACCATGATGTGGGATTTCTGGAGCCTGAATCCTGAAAGCTTGCACCAGGTAATGTTCCTGATGAGCGACCGGGGCACTCCTTACAGCTATCGCAATATGAATGGATATGGAAGTCATACGTTCAGTTTTTACAATGATAAGAATGAAAGAGTGTGGGTGAAATTCCATTTCAAAACACAGCAGGGTATTAAAAATTTCATCAATGATGAAGCTGTGAAAATGAAAGGTGAAGATGCAGATTGGGCTCAAAGAGATTTGGTACATGCAATTGACAAAGGTGACTTTCCTAAATGGGCATTGAAAATTCAGGTAATGACTGATGAGCAGGCTGCCAAATTTAAATGGAATCCATTTGACCTTACAAAAATCTGGCCGCACAGCGAATTCCCATTGATTGATGTTGGAGTATTGGAACTGAATGAAAATGCAAAAAATTATTTTGCCGATGTGGAACAAAGTGCTTTTGCCCCTGCACATGTGGTGGATGGCATTAGCTACAGCCCCGATAAAATGTTGCAGGGACGAATTCTTTCTTACCCTGATGCTCATCGTTATCGCCTGGGTGCAAACTATGAACAGATCCCGGTAAATAAATGCCCTTACATGGTAAACAACTATGAGAGAGATGGAAAAATGCGTGTTGATGGTAATGCCGGCGGCGCTCCTAACTATTTTCCCAATAGTTTTGATACTATCAAACCCGATGAAGCATATAAAAATCCACCAATGCAATTAGATTCAATCACTGCCGATTGGTACGATAGAAATGCGGAAGGTGAAAATGATCATTTTTCACAACCCGGCACGTTCTGGCGCAATGTGCTCAATGAACAGGATAAGAAAAATTTAGTGAGTAATATTGCTGGCGCAATGAAAGGCATCAGTGGGCCAAAGAAAGATGAAATCATCAACCGGCAGTTGTGTCATTTCTTCCGTGCTGATATTGGCTTTGGAATGCTGGTGGCAACAGCATTGGGTGTAAATGTTGAGAATGCAATGCCGAAAGAACACAGTAAAGACGCCGTGTTATCATAAGAGTTTGTTGAAAGAAAAAGCCCCGTGTGTGAACATCGGGGCTTTTTTCTGTTTATTTTTTTCTCAGTTCAAGCGTGGTGAGCTTGCCGTTGATAGTTTGCGTTGCTTTTACCCAGGTCCAGTTATTGTTGATAATTTTCCAAACTCCATCTAACCGTTGTAAGGTTGCATTTGCAGTGGGAGGATAATCGGCGGTAATGGTTAAATTAATTGCATCGCCCTGCCATATTCCTGTTGATTCAGTAACTGCATTTTTAATAGCATCAACTGTACGGTTGGTTTGAAACTGAAAATCATAAGGATCAAATTCAGGTTTATAATCAGTACCATCATTGTAAACAGTAACGTTCCACCGGCCATCAGTCATGGCTTTTACAATAATATCTTCGCCAATTTGTTGCTGTGTTTTTTTTATTTTTTTACAGCCTGCCAGCAGCAGGAAGGTAAGGCATAGTAAAAGTAATTGCTTCATAGATTTTTGAATTTTAGGGAACAGTGAAATTACAAATTGTTTTTTGGTTGTTTTGGTTTTCTTGTGTTTTTTAAAAAACGAAACATCTGTGAGATTAAGATTTTAAACATTACGCTGCTTCTATTTAACGCTTCCATGCTGAATTATCTTATTTTTATTGCATGCAAATTGCAGAAATCACCCTTTTTTTAGAGTCGTTGGCCCCACCCTCATTACAGGAGAGTTATGACAATGCAGGTCTTATCACCGGTTCATCAAACCGGGAATGTACCGGTATTTTAGTGAGCTTAGATGCTACCGAAGAGGTTATTCTTGAAGCAAAAGCGAAAGGATGCAATCTTGTTGTTGCCCACCACCCCATTATTTTCAGCGGATTGAAAAAAATTACCGGCAGCACCTATGTTGAAAGATCCGTTATAGCTTCCATAAAATATGATATTGCCATATATGCAATTCATACCAACCTCGATAATGTGCTTGAAGGAGTGAACGGAAAAATGGCTGAAAAACTTGGGCTACTAAATTGCCGCATTCTGCAAACCAAAAATGCACTGCTTAAAAAGCTGTTTACGTTTGTGCCTTTGAATTATGCTGAATCTGTTCGTTTCGCTATTTTCCAGGCGGGTGGCGGACACATTGGCAATTACAGCGAATGCAGTTTCAATGCCCCGGGAACGGGTACATTCAAAGCTTCAGAAGGAACCAATCCATTTGTTGGGGAGGCTGGCAAACGCCATGAAGAAGAAGAACTGAAGATTGAAGTGATTTTTCCGGCTTGGTTAGAAGGCTCAATTATTACAGCCCTTAAGCAGGCCCATCCTTATGAAGAAGTGGCTTATGATGTTGTAGGATTAGACAACCCATACCAGTCAGTAGGATTGGGAATTATCGGGGATTTGCCCCAACCTGTTTCTGAAACAGAATTTCTTCAACTGCTTCAAAGCCGGTTTAAATTGCAGGTGATACGCCATACTCCATTACTTCAAAAACCAGTACAAAAAGTGGCGCTTTGTGGTGGAGCAGGTAGCTTTTTAACCAAGGCTGCAATTGCCGCCGGGGTAGATGCTTTTGTAACCGGGGATGTGAAATACCATGAGTTTTTTGATGCTGAAAACAGGTTTCTGCTGGCCGATATTGGCCATTGGGAAAGTGAGCAGTTTACAATTGACCTTTTAGCTGATTGGTTGAGTAAGAAATTCCCTACCTTTGCCGTCCTCAAAACTGGTGTGAAAACAAATCCGGTTGAGTATTTCAAATAAGGGGAAAGCAATCAGTGCTGCATAGAAATACCGAACCTTCAAGTGAGTGACACAACCAAAGATGAGCAAAGCTGAAAAGCCGGCAAATAAATAAAAAAACTTCAAATTAAAATATGCCTACTACAAAAGAGTATTCCGTTGAAGAAAAATTAAAGGCACTTATTCATGTGCAGAAAATTGAAAGCAAAATGGATCAGATCCAGATCCTGAAAGGTGAATTACCAATGGAGGTAAAAGATCTGGAAGATGAGATTGAAGGATTGAATGCACGTAAAAACCGCATTGAAGAAGAGATCAATGGCATCCAGGAATTTATTGAAAGCCGTAAAGAGGCTATCAAAGAATCGCAGGCGCTTGTAAAAAAATACGAAGCTCAAAGTGAGAACGTAAAAAACAACCGTGAGTTTGAGGCAATCAATAAAGAGCTTGAAATGCAGGGCCTTGAAATTAAACTGGCTGAAAAGCATATTAAAGATGCCAATGAAGAGTTGATTGAAAAAAGTGAAGTTCTTGAAAAAGCAAAGAAATCACTTGCCGGAAAAGAAAAGAACTTAGAGCATAAGAAAGGTGAATTAGATAAGATTATTGCTGATACAGAAAAAGAAGAAAACAACTTAAAAGGACAGGTAAGCAAAGCAAGAGAAGCAGTTGAAGAACGTTTACTTGCAAGTTTTGACCGCATCCGTAACAGTTACAGGAATGGTTTATCAGTAGTTCCCATTGAAAGAGAAAGCTGCGGAGGCTGTTTCAATACAATACCACCTCAACGCCAGAGTGAGATCAAGCAACATAAAAAGATCATTGTTTGTGAAAACTGCGGTCGTATCCTGGTTGATCCTGATTTAAATGATTCGATTGATTTATAATCAATTTACAGTATAAGTAAGGGGCACTGAACGGTGCCCTTTTTTAATGCCTGATTTTTGGCATCACTTTTCACTTTATCCTTCATTTGAGTTAGTTTTGAAATTGCTTATGCTTCAAAAATTATCAATACAGAATTTTGCCATCATTGATGAATTGAAAGTGGAATTTCAAAAGGAACTGAATACCATTACCGGAGAAACAGGCGCCGGTAAATCTATTTTACTGGGTGCTTTGGGATTGGTGCTGGGCAACAGGGCCGACAGCACTGTGCTGATGAATAAAGAAAAGAAATGTATGGTAGAAGTATTTTTTTCTGCAGGTAATTATTCAAAAGTAAAGGAATGGTTGAAGCAACAGGAAATGGATGAAGAGGAAGAACTGATCTTGCGAAGAGAAGTTACTGCCAATGGCAAATCAAGGGCGTTTGTAAATGATACGCCTGTTACCCTTACACAATTAAGAGAACTTACTTCTTTGCTGGTTGATTTACATCAGCAGTTTGATACGCTTGAACTTGGTGAAGAAAGTTTTCAACGTGAAGTATTGGATGCATTAGCCAGCAGTACAAAAGATGTTCAGCATTACCGCAGCAGCTTTTTACAATTTTCAAAATTGCTGAAAGAGTTGCAGCTTTTGAAAGATCAGCAGGCGCAGGCAAAGAAAGAACAGGACTATAAACAATTCTTATTAGATGAACTGGAACAGGCTTCTTTTAAAAATGATGAATTAGAACAGCTTGACCAGGAATTAAAATTACTCAACAATGCAGGTGCCATTTCAACTGTACTGGGCGATGCTGTACAATTTTTAAAAGAAGGGGATGCTCCCGTTGTGCAGCAATTAAAATCATTACTGCAAAGGTTACAGCATTATAAAGATATAAACAGTACTCTCTCGGCAGTAACTGATCGTATGCAATCTGCTCAAATAGAATTGAATGATATTGCAGCAGAACTTGATCATTTGCAAAATACCATCAGTGTGGATGAGGCAAGGATGCAGCTCATCAATGAACGTTTGGAGCTGGGCTATAAACTACAAAAGAAACATGGCGTAAATACAACAGATGATCTTTTGCAGATACAGGATCAATTGGAAAAACAGGTGCAGGTTGTATATGATATGGAGCAAACGATAACTGTAAAAGAAAAAGAAACTGCTGAGCTGCAAAAGCAATTGGAGAAAGAAGCCGACATGATTCATACTAAAAGAATGAAACAGGCTGAACCTTTTGTACAAAAAGTAAACAGCTTGCTGCACCGTGTTGGTATGCCCAATGCAAAATTAAAAGTTGAGGTTAAACAAACAGCATTGAATGGTTATGGAAAAGACGAGATCAACTTTTTATTTGATGCCAATAAGAGTAACCGCTTTGAACTCATCAGTAAAGTGGCCAGTGGTGGTGAATTGAGCCGGTTGATGTTATGCATCAAATCACTTGTAGCAGAAAGTATAGAACTCCCAACCATGTTGTTTGATGAAATAGATACCGGCATCAGCGGAGAGGCAGCAAGGCAGGTGGGTATCCTGTTGAAAGAATTATCAGGCAATCACCAGGTGATCACAATTACACACCTTCCGCAAATTGCTGCAAAAGCATCCGCACACTATTTTGTATATAAGCAGGAAGAAAAGTCTGTAGTAAAAACAAAAATCCGTTTGTTGAATAAAGAAGAACAGATTGAAACCATTGCAAAAATGCTGAGCGGAGAAAAACTTACCGAATCATCATTGGTTACTGCAAAAGAAATGGTAATGGGGTGAAAAGGGAAAGCCCAACTTTGCAGTTGAGCTTTCAGTCGGGAAGATCCCGCTTGAAGCGGGACGACTCTGGCGCCTTAAAGCGCCATGCACTACCCGAGTGAAATACTTTTTTAAAAAAGTGTTGTACAAAAAAAGACCCTTGAAAAATCAAGAGTCTTTTATGTCGGGAAGATCCCGCTTGAA
>CAMTVU010000045.1:0-29304 GCA_947085245.1 uncultured Chitinophagaceae bacterium
ATATCTCTTGATGAAGCCCCAATCATCAGTTCAAAATCTCCCGGCTCCGCCACCCATTGCAATTGCTGGTTATAAAAGGACAACTTTTCCTTATCAATAATAAATTTAATTGTTTTACTTTCTCCTGCACTTAGTTTTATTTTTTTAAAATCTTTTAATTCTTTAACAGGTCTTGCAATGGAGCCAACTTTATCACGCAGATATAATTGTACAATTTCTTCCCCATCATATTTACCAGTGTTGGTAATAGTTACTGAAACTTCAATTTGTTCACCTGCTTTCATTTTCTTTTTACTCAACTGCAGGTTACTGTATTGAAAGCTGGTATAACTTAACCCGTAACCAAACTCATACTTTGGAAAAATTGACTCGTCGTTATAAGAAGAATTATAATGACGGTTGCTGTCATTTGTTGCCGGGCGACCTGTATTAAAATGGCTGTAATAAATCGGTATCTGCCCCACACTGCGTGGAAAACTGATTGGCAGTTTTGCAGAAGGGTTGTAATCTCCAAACAACACATCAGCAATGGCATTACCTGCTTCACTGCCCAACCACCAGGTATATAAAATGGCAGGTGCATTATCGGCAGTATAATTAAATACCAAGGGGCGGCCTGCATTAATTAAAACTACAACGGGTTTACCTGTTGCCAGTAATTCTTTCAACAATTCTTCCTGCACACCGGGAATATTAATATTGCTGCGGCTTTTGGCTTCGCCACTCATATCCCTTCTTTCGCCAATACTGAGTATAACAACATCAGCTTGCTTTGCAATTTCAACAGCTTCTGCAAAACCATCTTTATTATTGCCTTCAATTTCACAACCTTTTGCATATAACAATGTTGTGTTGGCTCCAACTTTATTCTGCA
The DNA here is from genome assembly GCA_947085245.1 of uncultured Chitinophagaceae bacterium. Lineage (GTDB taxonomy): Bacteria > Bacteroidota > Bacteroidia > Chitinophagales > Chitinophagaceae > Lacibacter. Next base: position 875 of record CAMTVU010000045.1, read on the forward strand.
AACCCTCCCACTGTGTTACAATAAAATTTGAGTCAACACCCGGCACTTCTATATCCCAAAAACCCTTGTTTTGTTTTACAGCTTTTACCAATGGGCCGATGAAAGCAATTGTTTTTAAATTTTTTGAAAGCGGCAAAATATTGTTTTTATTTTTCAGCAGCACAATACTTTTTGCCGCCACTTCTCTTGCAATTTTTACATGCCCCGGATTGTTTAATGCTTTTTGTTCTCTTTCCGTATTACAAAATTTATAAGGATCATCAAACAAGCCGAGTTCAAATTTCTTTTTCAGGATTCTTCTTACTGCATCATCAATTAATGCGATGGAAATCTTTTTATCTTTTATTAATTGTGCCAGGTTATTTTTATAGTTACGGCTTTCCATATCCATATCGCTTCCGGCAGTGATAGCAGATAAAGCCGCTTCATATTCATTCTTCACATTTCCATGATTAATCATTTCACCAATAGAACCCCAATCGCTAACTACAAACCCTTTAAAGTTCCATTTGCCTTTCAGAATATCTCTTTGTAAATATTTATTTCCGGTTGCAGGCACTCCGTTCAAATCATTGAATGAATTCATGAATGTTGCTGCACCTGCATCAACTGCTGCTTTAAAGGGTGGCAGATAAACTTCCCACAACATGCGGTCGCTCATATCAACTGAATTATAATCTCTGCCGCCAATAGCAGCGCCATACGCTGCAAAATGTTTGGCACAGGCCATCACCGAATTTACATCGCCCAATTTATTTCCCTGGAAACCTTTTACTCTTGCAAACGCAATCTTAGAACCGAGATAAGGGTCTTCACCTGCGCCTTCCATAACCCTTCCCCAGCGTGGGTCCCGTGCAATATCAACCATAGGTGAAAATGTCCAGTGAATGCCGCTTGCACTTGCTTCTGTTGCGGCAACTCTTGCTGATAATGTCATTGCATCTAAATCCCAACTGCATGCTTCGGCTAATGGAATGGGAAAAGTGGTTTTATATCCATGAATAACATCCTGCCCAAATAACAAAGGAATTTTTAACCTTGATTGCATGGCAATTTTTTGCCAGCTTCCTGTTCGTTCTGTTCCCAAACAATTCAGCAGAGAACCAACTTGCCCCTTGCGGATTTGCTCAGCCTTTGTATTATCAAATGTTACAGGCCCGGTTGCAGTCCAGTCATCATTGTATTGATTGAGCTGACCAATTTTTTCTTCCAAAGTCATTAACCGTAAAACCGAATCAACTTTTTGCTCAATTGATTTGTGTTGTGCAATAACAGATTGAAATTGTGTTGCGGACAAAAAAAGAAAGCAAAGTGAAGGGAAATATTTTTTTAGCATACCTCTGAATTATTTATTTTTAAAATATCTTACATAATCAACTTCCATAACGGCAGGAAAAACAGTTTCATCTACCCCCATTTTGCCACCCCATCCGCCACCTATCGCCAGGTTAAGTATTAAATAAAATGGCTGATCAAATGGCCATTCTTTTTCTGAGAGATGTTCATTTGTTATATGATTATACACTACCCCATCCATTATAAAATCAATTTTTTCTGGTGTCCACTCTATTGCATAAACATGAAATTGGTCATAAGGAGTTGAGATAAAAATGCCTTTCCCTTTTTGTGTTCCTTTCATGTGGTTATAAGCTTCTGAGTGTATAGTACCAAAGATGCTGTCTTTTTCATAACCTACATGCTCCATTATATCAATTTCGCCGCATGTTGGCCATTTAATTTCATCAATATTTTTTCCAAGCATCCAGATGGCAGGCCATGTGCCCCTGCCCTTTGGTAATTTTGCGCTGATTTCAATTCTGCCATATTTAAAGTCGGGCTTATTTTTTGTATGTAATCTTGCTGAAGTATAGAGATTGTTTTCTTTGCTTTGTTTTCTTGCAATAATTTTTAAACGCCCGTTTTCTGCTATTGCATTTAAGGTATCATTAGCTGTATAATATTGCAGTTCATTATTGCCCCAGCCATGTCCGCCAACATTATAATTCCATTTGCTGCTATCGGGCAATCCTTTGTAATGAAATTCATCGCTCCAAACCAATTTCCATCCGTGAGCTGTTGGCGACTTTTTTATTCTTTCAAATAATAACTCAGGCTCGTTGGTAGTAATAAAATCAAATCCGTTTGCAAGCAACCAATCCATCTCTGCAGCATCGTTCACTGTCCATGCATTTAAAGTAATGTTATTCTTCTTTGCACTTTCAATCCAGTAAGGATGGTTTTGAAACACAGAAAAATGATAATCGGCACCGCTGATGCCATCGGCTTTTAATTGCTCAGGTGATTTATCTCCACTTAAATATTGTGTGGTTGCCTGTGGATTTATTTCAATTATTTTTTTCAGAATATCATAATCAAAACTTATGTACACAACCATGTGCTGTGCTTTTAACTCATGTATGAGCTTTACAACTTTTGCTGCAATTATTTCCCCCCTTTCTTTACTTATTTCGGATGGTTTTATTTCGCAAACTATTCTTGTAGAATTATTATTTTCCAATCCTGCCAGAATATATTCTCTTAACGTAGGCAGTTTTTCTCCATTGGAAAGTTTGAAAGCAATTAAGTTGGCATAATTAGTTTGTTCTATTGGCAGTTGATTGTAATGCGGGTCATGATTGATGATAAGTGAATCGTCTGCCGTCATCCTCACATCAAATTCTGAGCCGGTGCATTTCAATTCAATGGCATGCTTAAGAGAGGCTATGGAATTTTCAGGAAGGTTGTTCTTTTTAAATGCGCCACGATGTGCTACAACACTATTGGCCGCAAATGAAACCTGATTGCTGCGTTGTTTATTTTCAACAGTATTTTTAGAACTGTTGCAGGAACCAAAGCCTGCTGTAATAAAAACGATATAAACCAAACGCACACTTAAAAAATATTCAAATTTCTTTTTCAATGGAATGTGTTTTATTTAATTATACTGCAGCCTTATTTTTTTATAAAAAGCCTGCAGCGTAAAAAATGCTTTCTTTTTAATTCCCTTACCCGAAATCAAACCTTTCCTGTTAAATCCATCCTGTATGCCCGGCAATACTCTTCTGGGTGATCGGAAGTCAGTTAATATCCAGGGGCTCATCCCTCTTATATTGGGCATCTTTTCTATCATCAATAAATTTTGCTGATACAGATATTCCTGGTATTCCTCCGTCCATCGTTCTTCTTTAGTACCATGTAATCCCTGTAATGCATCGCCGCCGAATTCAGATACAACAACGGGTTTATTATAGGGAGTTGTCCATTTTACATTGGGTGCGGTTGCCAAATCACCGCCGTACCATCCCATGTATTGATTAAATGCTACAATGTCTAAATACTCACCAATTTTATCATCAATAATTCCTACGCCATTTTCTCCACGGGTTAACAGTGCGGCGCTGATTAATCTTGTAGTGTCTATCGTTTTCGTATGCTTGATAAGATTGATTAAAAAAGAATTTCTGCCTTCCGATAAAGGAGTTTCGTTAGCCATTGACCAGATGATTACACAAGCCCTGTTTTTATCTCTTGTAATTACATCTGTTAATTGATTTTTTGCATTGTTATAAGTTGCTGTATTTGTAAAATCAATTGTCCAGTAAACAGGTATTTCTTCCCAAACCATCAGTCCCAATTTATCTGCCATACGCAGTATATGTTCATTGTGCGGATAATGAGCCAACCGAACATAATTACATCCCAATTCTTTTGCCCATGTTAACAGTGTTAAAGCATCCGCTTCGCCATTTGCCCTGCTGCCTTCATACTCTTCATGAATGCTGATGCCACGTAAATATATTGATTTCCCATTCAGTAAAATATATGCACCTTTTGTTTCAATGGTTCTGAAACCAATATCATCCTTTAATGTTTGATAGGAAGTTTTTATAAACACTTCATAGAGTTTTGGAGAAGTTGGAGACCAGAATTCAATTTTTCCACTCTTTGCCGGCACATTAAATTCAAACTGAACTTTTCCTTCGGCAGTTGTTTGTACTTCTTTTTCTATTTTCAGTTCCGGGATGCTGATGGTAATTTTTTCTTCTTTAACGGAATTGTTTAATTGAATAAAACCGGCAATTGTATTATTGAACCCCCTTTTAAGTTGAATTGTATAATCATTAATAAAAACTGAAGGTTCTTCTATTAACATCACATCTCTTGTAATGCCCCCATAATTCCACCAATCAGTATTCATTGTGGGCACGGCCTCTTTAAACCGTTTGTTATCAACTTTAACTACTAAATAATTATCTTTTGCTTTTACAACAGAAGTAATTTCAAAATTAAACGGTGTAAAGCCGCCTTCATGAACGCCCAGTTTAGTTCCGTTTAAATAAACTTCGGCTTTGTAGTTTACTGCTCCAAAGTATAAAAACAAACGGTTGGAGCTGATTACTAAACTATAGTCGAAAGATTTTTTAAACCATACAGTTCCCTCATAATAAAGCAGGTTTTCTTTCTGTGAATTCCAATCGCCGGGGATGGTTAAAAAAGGCGACTTGTCAAAATCATATTCTACCAATTCCGATTTATTCTTTGCATGATAGTTATTATAAAATGCTGATGGAGATGTTGGATTTTTCTGGTCATACACTTCGGAGTGAAAACTGTAATAACCGGTTTCATAAGGGTCAACAATGTAATTCCAGTTACCATTTAAGGTTACAGTACTACGGTTGGCAGTATTTATTAAAAGCCCCTGCGACAGAACTGCCATTGGCAATAACAGGAAACATAAAATAATTTTCAACTTATACATTTGATTTATTTTGTTTTACTATTAATAGCTGTTACTTTATTGAAAAACTCTCACATAATCAACAAACATCCTTTGCGGAAATGCAGTAGTTGCATCAGGCGAACCGGGCCAGTTACCACCAACAGCTACATTGAAGATAAAAAACTGATCGGCATTAAACGGATTAACTGCACCTCCTAAATCGGCAGCAGTTTTCGTTAAAAACAAATTATCATCTACATACCATTTAATAATATCCTGTTGCCATACTATACTAAATACATGAAACTGCTGGGAAAAATTGCCTGACGGTAAAAAATAATCAGCCCCTGAATGTGCCCATTGCCCGGCAACAGATTTCCAATGAATCGTTCCCGAAACACGGTTTGGATATGTACCAATCAATTCCATAATATCAATTTCACCACAAGCCGGCCATCCTACCGAGGTAATGTTTGTGCCCAACATCCATAAGGCAGACCAAATTCCTTTATCAACCGGCAATTTTGCCCTGATATCTATACGGCCAAATTTGAAAACTTTTTTGTTTTGTGTGGTCATTCTTCCCGATGAATAATTAAAACCACTGATTGGTTCTTTACGGGCTTCTATAATTAAGTTTCCATTCGACAGAAAAGTATTTTTCAAACTGTTGGTATAATATTCCAACTCATTATTGCCCCATCCGCTATTCCCGTTTCCAATTTCCTGGTTCCAAAAACCAAGGTCGAAGTTTGTTCCTGAAAATTCGTCACTCCATGCAAGTGTATATCCCGGATAAGTTAAAGGAGTGGTATAGCCTGTATTATCTGTTGGCAGGTATGTGCCATCTTCGGTAATTATTATTCCTTTTGCTGATGTTTTACCAAGTGTACAAAATTTCGGGTTGCTTAACTGAACCGTGAATTGCAAATTTGGCTTTCGTAAATCAGAAGGATCGCCTTTAACCTGCACATCAATACTTGCCTGTGTTTGATTGGCGGAGATGGTAACAGTTCCTGTAGCTGCCAGATAATCTTTTGGTGAAATGGCTGTTCCATCAAGTACAGAATAATCAACAGTAACAGTGTTTGCAGAAGTTTTGTTTATATAAACATTAAACCGCATTGCAGTTCCTGTAGCAGTTCTAACCTGGGTAACATCCTGAATATTTAATTCCGGAATGGAAGCCGAAGGGAGTGCATTATCCTTTTTTTTACAGAACACCAAAACCATACAACAAACGAAAACAAAAACGATTTCAGATACTTTTTTTTGTATCATAAAAATATTTTAAACAGCGAATCTCCCCTGTCATTAAAATTTTTAACAGCAAAGCACTTAGTGAATGAGTTTATTTATAAAAATGGAGGCGGCATACCTCCTCCATTTTAATCTTGTTTCTCAAAACAGAACTTACAAAACTACAATAAAGCAGTTCTTAATTATTTTATTACAAAGCTATCAGTTTTACACAATCCCTCAATGATTTTTTAAATGAAATACAAAGGCAGTAAAAGATTTGTATATTGTATCACATTTTTCAATGAAGAAAATAATCAACCTTCTTACATCGTGGAATATTGTAAAGTCAATTTTGACAGTTACAATAATCTCTGGAGCTTTATTTTTTATACAGAAGGGGTTCAATGAAACAACGCTGCGTACAACAGTGAGGTTAACTGCAAGAATGAGCGGACTATTATTCAGCATGGCTTTTACCGCATCTTCCTTTCATTTGATTGTGCATAACTCCTTTTCGCAATGGATGTTGAAAAACCGCAGGTATATCGGGGTTTCATTTGCAATCGTGCATTTGATACATCTTGGCTTAATCGTTTCGCTGCAATTCGCTTTTGAAACTGTGATACCCAATACCAAACTTATTACCATCCTGGGTGGCGGTATTGCATATATTTTTGTGGTTGCCATGTTATTCACTTCGTTTTCACGGTTCCGGGCATACCTGTCAAAAAAACAATGGGAATTATTGCATACGGTTGGTGGTTACTGGATATGGGCAGTTTTTTTATTCAGCTACCTGAAACGCCTGAAGGATGATTCTATCTATATTGTACTGGCTGTTTTTTTTGTTGCGGTATTGCTGATACGGTTATATAAAAAAAGCTTGAAACAAAGTACCCTTGCAACCGGTTAAAAACACTTTCATCCTTTTTTTCTTTTTACGTTTTACGGTTGCGAATAACAGGTTAAATAAAAATCATGAAAATGATGAGGCTTTTAATTATTATTATCTTTTTGCATTTTTATCAACTAACAAACGGACAGAATATGAACAATCACAATCAATCAAAAAGCATCGTATTTATTCATGGCCTTTTTATGAACCCGGTTAGCTGGGAGCCATGGATAAAATATTATGAAACCAAAGGTTACAAATGTTATGCACCGGCTTATGCATTTCACGAAGGCAACCCTGCAGACTTACGAAACAATATTAATCCTGATTTGGGTAAGTTGACTTTTGGACAAGTAATAGACAGCCTATCTGCATTCATTGACAAGCTACCTGAAAAGCCAATCCTCATCGGGCATTCAATGGGTGGCCTTGCAGTGCAAAAACTGATTGAGATGAATAAAGGAGTTGCAGGAATTTGTATTGATCCTGCACCACCCAAAGGCATTTTCAGTTTTAAGTGGAGTTTCTTAAAAGCAAATTTACCAACCATCAATCCGTTAAAAGGAAATTCAGTTTGTGTGCCAAGTGTAAAATGGTTTCACTATGCATTTTGTAATACCATGACGCTGGAACAAACTCAAATTGAATACAATAAATTTGTAGTTCCTGAAAGCCGGAATATTCCACGAAGCAGCACAAAGAATGATGGCAAAATTAATTTTTCAAAACCACACAACCCTTTGTTGATTATTGCCGGGGAGAAAGACAACATCATCCCATCATCGCTCAACCGTAAAAACTTTGAAGCATACAAAGACAAAAACAGTAAAACAGATTTTAAAGAATTTGCAGGCAGAACTCATTATATCTGCGGGCAGCAAGGATGGGATGAAGTGGCAGCATATATTTACGAGTGGATTACAAGTTTGAAATAATTTCTTACTAAAAAATAAACGCTATGTCATTTCAAGCGTATATTGACAACATCAAAGCAAAGACAGGTAAAACTCCAGACGACTTTAAAAAATTGGCAGAGAAAAAAGGATTACTTAAAGAAGGTGTAAAGGCCGGTGAAATTGTAAAATGGCTCAAAGAAGATTTTGCTTTAGGCCACGGCCATGCAATGGCTATTTACCCAACTTTCAAAGGGAAAAAAAAATAATTATGCTTGACATAGAAACCTATCGCAATTATTGTATTTCAAAAAAGGGAGTAACGGAGAGCTTTCCTTTTCCAGGCTTACCCAATGTTTTAGTCTTTAAAGTTGCAGGGAAAATGTTCACCGCTACCGATGCCGAGACTTTTGAAAGTATAAGTGTGCAATGCAATTCAGATATAATAGATGAATTACGGGCAAAATATCCTGCTATTACTAAACACAAATACTTTAGCGAAAGGCATTGGAATTTGATTGCTATGGACAACAGTATTTCTGACAAATTAATTTTTAAGTGGATAGATAGCTCTTATGATTTGGCGATTGCAAAATTGACAAAAAAACTAAGGGCAGCATTGGAGCTTTGACAAAAAAAGTAATACATCTGACAAATTAATTATCCCTGAATCAATATTTTTCCATCCAAAACAACAATTATGAAAAAAAACAACTATCAATCCCTGGGTTATAATATTGCTGTGATTGGTGTGGCTACAGTCTTACTATGGATTGGCATTTTCAAGTTTACTCCCACGGAAGCCAAAGGAATTGAATCCCTGGTAAAAAACAGTTTCCTGGTGAGCTGGTTATACAGCATAGCCAGTGTTCAGGTAGTTTCAGGTATTATTGGGAGCATTGAAATTATTGCGGCTGTTTGCCTGCTGCTGTCTTTTTTCTGGAAGAAAGCCGGGGTATTGGGTGGTATATTATCCTTGCTTACTTTTCTCGTTACGCTGAGTTTCTTATTTACCACGCCAGGAGTATTTTCAACGGTTGATGGAATACCCGTAACTGAATTTTTTATTTTAAAAGATATCATGGCGCTGGGTATATCATTGATGGTAGTGGGAAAAAGTATTTCAAAATAAGTTATAGAGCATTACCGATGCAGTTTATTTTTCAATACAAATTATAGTAGTGTAAGCTCAACCTTCCGGCGCAGGAAGCAGTTTTTGAATACAAAACCCTTTTGCAGGTTTGGTTAAGATTTCCTCCCTGAAATTCTTTCGTAAAAAAAGTTTGCCATGCTATAATGGAAACTTGATCCTTCAAATTTCAGAACTACAATTAACAGATACAAAATCAATATCAATTTTCGAAAACGTTTTCGTAAAGATTATCTTCGTGAAGCGGTTATTTTAAGCAATTATTAAACTGTGCGGTTTATTTTTAGGCAATAGATTGCTTAATTCTATCTTGCAAAATATTCTCTTTTGAATAAAAGCTGTATGAAAAAAAACGTTCTTCTTTTTATTTTAATTTCTGCTGTATTATTTAGTAAAGCTCAACCGGGTTTAACTCATGTGAAAGAAGGCAGCAGTATTATTTTTACTAATATTCAGGGCGAACGATTGCGGTTAACTCCTTACGGAAATTATATCATCCGGGTACAAACGGTTAGAAAGGATGAAGATTTTTTTGCTGATGACAGGTACGAAATGGTAGCATCGCATCAATGGCCGGGGAAGTTCATTGTAACTGAAGAAAAAACATCTTTTAAAATTTCTACTGATGCAAAAGATGGAATTTCAGTTCAGGTGAATAAAGCATATATGCATCTCTCCTTTTTAAAAAATGGAGATGCTGTTTCATTTCTTAAAGAAACCGATGGAACCCGGTGGGATGCGGATACTATACGAACCTCGTTTGCATATAATCCAAATGAACATTTCACAGGATTAGGCCATGGATATTTTGGAAGGGAAGAAAGTATTGACCTGCGGGGTAAAATAATCAGCCGCAACTATGGAACCGAACATGGGCAACAGGCGCCATTACTTGTTCCCTATTATTTATCTAATAAAGGATATGGAGTTTTTCTTAACAGTACTTTCCCCAACAAATTCAACTTCGGGAAAAACGGAACCTATCAATTTTCAATTTATGGAAAAGGACGCATGGATTACTTCGTAATTCTTGGCCCTGATTTTTCAAAAATTATTGACCTCTATACACAACTCACAGGAAGGCCACGCTTGCCTTTAAAATCATTTTTCGGACTTGCACTTTCTGATAAAGGAAACGACCATAACTCTACTGACCCATCTGATGAACAATGGTGGAAAAAGAAAATTACCGAACACCGTAATGCAGGATTTCCTCTCGACCATATTGTAAATGATAATCGCTGGAGGGCAGGTGGCGGACAGCGATGTGTTTCCCGTTTTGATTGGGACAGTACACGGTATCCCGACCCGAAAGAATATCAACAATGGGTTAAAACAAATGGATTGATTACAACATTAGATTTCAACAGGTGCATTGCTGTACAGAGTGAAGGATGGAAACCTTCTTTCAATCTTCCGCAAAACGAAGGAATTGATTTTAATACCAGTGCACCAGACTTTACAAAGAAAGAAGTAAGAGATTGGTTTTGGAATACCATGTGGAGTAAATCATTAAACCCAGCACTCGGTTATCCCGGCGATGCATTATGGATTGATGAATTTGACGAAATGGGGAAAGCTCCTGTTAGCATGAAGTTTAAAGATGGAACCACTTGGTTGGAAAGAAGGAACTATTGGTTTTTTCTTGTTGCAAAATCTTTGGTGCAGGAAGGATGGGATAAAAGTTTTCACGGAACTAAAAGACCATTCGTTTGGGTACGTGGCATGACGGCAGGTGCACAACGCTATGCAACATTATGGAGTGGTGATATCAATTCAACTTATGCTGATATGAAAACGCAGGTTCGTGGATTACAATTGGCGGGCATTTCCGGTTTTCCTTTCTGGGGTCATGATGCAGGTGGTTTTCATTTGGGCGATTCAAAAACAAATCCCGATGATAGAATGTATCGTCAATGGTCAATGGCATTTGGAAGTTTCACTCCATTCTGGAAACCACATGGTGTTGGTAAATCCCGCTGGCCTCTCGACCGCCCTGCTGATGTACAAAAAGATGCAAAACTTTACTGTGAGTTGCGTTATAAATTGATGCCATACATTTATACTTATGCCGCCAAAGCCAATGAAACCGGAATGCCAATGGCCCGTGCAATGGTTATGAATTATCAAAGAGATTCGCTTGCATGGAAATATGATTTGCAATATATGTGGGGAAATGAATTGCTGGTTGCACCTAATTGTTCTGATGAGAATAATGTTTCAATTTGGCTGCCCAAAGGAATTTGGTTCAATTTCTGGAATGATGAAATAATTGCCGGAAATAAAATTATTGATTATCCTGCACCTGTTGGAAAGCTTCCGTTGTTTGTAAAAGCAGGTTCAATAATACCGATGGCCAATTATGCAATGAGCACGGCTTTCATTGCTGATGACAGCCTTACCATTCATGTCTATCCCGGAGAGGATGCTGCATTCACTTTGTATGAGGATGATGGAGTTTCTGAAGCCCATAAAAAGCAAAATGAAAAACGAACAACTGCCATTGCATTTAAGCAAACATCGTTTTCTTTGCATATTGCAGCGGCTGTTGGAAATTATAATAACGCACCGGAACAAAAGGCTTATCAAATTGTTTTTCATGGTCTTTCAAAACCGGTTTGTTTTGAAGTAAATGGAGTAAAAATAAAAAAAGAAGCAACGTTATGGGATGCGGATAAAAAAACGCTGACTGTTTCCATTCAGCGTTCGTCGGTAAAGAAAGCTATGCTGATAAAAAGAATCAGTAACTGTCAATAAAATAGTGAGGAGTAAATTAAATATTTTTGATACCAGCTTATGTTTTTCATGGCATCATCGTGGAGTTTACACTGAGGTTACGAAGTGTCGCACTCTTGTACTGTTATATCAATAATCAACAATGTGCAAAAACATTATAAAAACGATTCATTAAATTTTAAAAATATAGAATTTGCAAAACGATTTTTCATTAAAAGATAAAATAATAATAGTAACCGGCGGCACCGGCGTATTAGGCGGAGCGTTTATTAATGGCATTGCAAAAGCAGGTGGCACTGTAGGCATACTGGGCAGAAATGAAAAAGTGGCTGCTGAAAGAACGGCGGCTATTATTAACCAGGGTGGTAAAGCCATTTCACTGATTGCTGATGTAACGGATGAGCAACAACTGAAAGATGCCCGTGAAAAAATACTTTTGGCTCATGGTAAAATAGATGGACTTGTAAATGCAGCAGGTGGTAATATGCCCGATGCTGTGCTTCAACCGGAGCAGGATATTTTTCAATTGAACATAGCTGCATTGCAACGGGTAATGCAACTCAATTTGTTTGGCACCCTTTTACCCACACAAATTTTTGGGGAAGCCATAAAAAATAGCGGAACAGGAAGTATTGTAAACATCTCATCCGTTACTGCTCAACTCGCTGTTACAAAAGTTTTGGGCTATAGTTTAGCGAAAGCGGCTATTGATAGTTATACCAAGTGGTTTGCAGTGGAACTGGCAAAAAGATTTGGCGATAAAATAAGAATGAATGCCATTGCTCCCGGATTTTTTCTTACAACACAAAACAAAACTCTTTTAACGAATAGTGATGGCAGTTTAACAGACAGAGGTAATTTGATTATCAATAAAACACCGTTTGACCGCTTTGGAAACCCGGATGAACTCATTGGGGCATTGATATGGCTGTTAAGTGATGCTTCAAAATTTGTGACAGGAACCATTGTAAAAGTTGATGGAGGGTTTTCAGTTTATAGTGGAGTATGAATCATATTGAACCCCTTTGGGGTTCTCTAAATGCGGCTGTATTTCCCCGCATACAATGCGGGGTTATTCATATTAAATCCCTCCGGGATTACAAAATTGGTTTTTTTATTTATGTACAGAATGCAACAAACATGGCGATGGTTTGGCCCAAATGACCCGGTAAGTTTACAGGATGTAAAACAAACCGGCGCTGCAGGAGTGGTAACTGCGTTGCATCATATTCCGCATGGTGAAGTGTGGACTGTGGATGAAATAAATAAACGAAAAGCAGCAATTGAAAAGATGGGGCTTGTATGGTCGGTAGTGGAAAGTATAACCGTTCATGAAAATATTAAAACAAGAACCGGCGATTACAAAAAATATATTGAAAAATATAAAGAAAGCATCCGCAATGTGGCGCAATGCGGCATACCCGTCATCACTTACAATTTTATGCCGGTGAATGACTGGACAAGAACCAAGCTTGATTATACAATGCCTGACGGTTCGCTGGCTTTATATTTTAACTGGGTTGACCTTGCCGTGTTTGATATTTATATTTTAAAAAGAAAAAATGCAGCGGAAGGTTATAGCTCATCAATAATCACACAAGCCGAACAGCGTTATAAAGAGTATGATGAAAAACAATTGCAGCAACTTTCTGATGTGGTGATGTTTGGCATCCCGGGAGAAAAAAAGATGACGGTTGCTGAAATGAAGGAAAGTTTAAAACCATATCATGAAATAGATAGCGCTGCTCTGCATGAAAATCTTTGTGATTTTTTAAAAGAAATTTGTCCGGTTGCAGATGAGTGTGGCGTAAAGCTGGCCATTCATCCCGATGACCCGCCTTTTGATATTCTGGGATTGCCACGCATCGTCAATTCGCAAAACGATTTTGATTATATACTTTCCAAAGTTCCGGATGCATCCAATGGTGTTTGCTTTTGCACGGGTTCATTAGGCGCATCTGCTGCCAATGATTTACCGGCGATGGTAAAAAAAATCGGCAACCGCATTCATTTCATCCACCTTCGTAACGTAAGCAAAGATGCAGAAGGAAATTTTTATGAAGCCGACCATTTGGGTGGCGATGTGGATATGTATTCAGTGGTAAAAGAATTATTGAGTATTCAGCAGGCTGAAAAAATATCCATTCCCTTTCGTCCAGACCATGGCCATCAAATGCTGGATGACATAGGCAAAACAACCAACCCCGGTTATTCAGCTATCGGCAGGCTAAAAGGATTGGCGGAAATAAGAGGATTGGAAGAAGGCATTATTCGTTCGATGTAAAAAATCAATTGCCCCTGGCTTTAGCCAGGGGATAAATAATAAAAAGTGTAATTGGCTTTAGCCACAAATATTTTTTATTGGGCTAAAGCCCGGTACAAAATCTAAATGAAGTCCACAGGTTGAAACCTGTGGCAAAAAATAATTCAAATGCAGCATAAAACATACCAATGAAAAAATTCTTAGACGAAAATTTTTTACTACAAACAAAAACAGCGCAACAGCTCTATCATGAATTTGCGAAAGAGATGCCCATCATTGACTATCACTGTCATCTTCCGCCAGAGCAGATTGCTGATGATATTAATTTCAAAAATCTTACCCAGGCATGGTTGTATGGCGACCATTATAAGTGGAGGGCCATGCGCAGCAATGGAGTGGACGAAAATTATTGTACCGGAAATAAAAGCGATTACGAAAAATTTGAAAAGTGGGCCGCAACCGTTCCTTATACTTTACGTAATCCATTATATCAATGGACACATTTAGAACTGCAACGCTATTTTAACATTGATAAAATTTTAAATACTGATACATGCAGGGAAATTTATGATGAAGCAACAGCTAAGTTGCAAACGCCGGAGCATTCTGTCCGCAATTTGTTACGCAGGATGAATGTAAAAGTAGTTTGTACAACTGATGACCCCGTTGATACTCTGGAATATCATCAGAAAATATTAGACGATAAGTTTGAAATAAAAATATCACCTGCCTTCCGCCCCGATAAAGCGATGAATGCAGATGATGCAGTATCTTTTAATGCTTACATCACCGCACTGGAAGCTGCTTCCAATACATCAGTTACTTCTTATAAAACTTACCTCGATGCATTAAAACAACGGCACGATTTTTTTGCTTCCATGAACTGTTCTGTATCAGACCATGGATTGGAACATTTGTATGCTGAAGATTATACAGATGCAGAAATTGAAACCGCTTTTAATAAAATCCGTTCGGGTAAAGAATTATCATATTCTGAGAAGTTGAAATTTCAATCAGCCATGCTTTATCAGTTTGCTGTTTGGGATTATGAAAAAGGATGGGTACAGCAATATCATTTAGGTGCACTACGCAACAACAATTCCCGTTTGTTAATGCAATCAGGTGCCGATGCAGGTTGTGATTCAATTGGTGATTTTTCGCAGGCAAAAGCATTGGCTAAATTTTTAGACCGGTTGGATAAAACCAATCAGTTAGCAAAAACTATTTTATACAATGTAAATCCTGCCGATAACGAGTTAATGGCAACAATGGCCGGCAACTTTAATGATGGTTCTGTAAAAGGCAAAATACAATATGGTGCCGCCTGGTGGTTTTTAGACCAGAAGGACGGTATAGTAAAACAGTTCAATGCCCTATCCAATATGGGTTTGCTCAGCAGGTTTGTTGGTATGATTACTGACTCAAGAAGTTTTCTTTCTTATCCACGCCATGAATATTTCAGGCGCATACTATGCAATTTGTTTGGTGAAGAAATTGAAAATGGCGAATTACCCAACGACATTGCCTGGACCGGCAAAATAATTCAGGATATATGTTATTATAATGCCGGCAATTATTTTAACTGGAAAGATATTGCAAAGTCATCTCAATTAATGAACGCTGAATGAACACTGTATTTTGTTTTGGTGAATTATTGCTTCGCTTATCTCCCCAATTAAATGGTGAGTGGATTAAACAAAAATCCATGCCGGTTTATATTGGCGGTGCTGAGTTGAACGTGGCAACGGCTTTGGCAGCATGGAATATTCCTGTAAGCTATGTAACAGCTTTGCCCGGTAATTATTTATCAAAAGAAATTTGTACATCCCTCAACGAAAAAAAAATTAATACTGACAACATTATTTTTTCGGGAAACAGAATTGGAACTTATTATTTACCGCAAGGCGCCGACCTTAAAAATGCAACTGTAATTTATGACCGGGCATTTTCATCTTTTTCAGAACTTAAGCCCGGCCAAATTGATTGGGAAAAAATTTTAGAAGGTAAGACCTGGTTTCATTTCAGTGCTATCAGTCCAGCTCTCAATGCGAATGTGGCGGCTGTTTGCAAAGAAGGTTTAGAAGCAGCAAAAAAAATGGAGCTCACCATTTCGGTTGATTTAAATTACAGGGAAAAGCTGTGGCAGCATGGTAAATCACCAAAAGATATTATGCCGGAGTTGATAAAATATTGTGATGTAATAATGGGCAATCTCTGGTCGGCAGAAACTTTGCTATGGATTAATGCTACAATAAATGACAGCGCCGGAAAAAGTCATGAGGAATTGATTGATGCAGCCGGTAAAAGTATGTTGCAATTGCACCAGCAATATCCAACGGCATCAACATTTGCTTATACATTCCGTTTGCAACATGAATATTTTGGAGTATTACAACATGGAAAGGAAATGGCAGTTTCAGAAAATTTTATGATTGAAAATGTAATTGATAAAGCCGGCAGTGGTGATTGTTTTATGGCGGGATTGATTTATGGATTATTACATAAATATTCACCGCAGCAAATTGTAAATTTTGCTGCTGCCGCCGCAACCGGTAAGCTATACGAAACGGGTGACAGTACACAGCAAACTGAAGATGATGTAAGAAATCGTTTGCTGATGAATAAAGTTATTAAAGGTGAAGAGTAAAAAACTATTGTAAACTTAAAAAACAAAAGCCCGGCCTCCCTTCTCTATCGGAGAAGGGAACGAGGGGTGAGGCCAATGAGAACAGAACAGCAAATCATCCAACAAATAAAAGAACAGAGTTTACTTCCGTTGTTCTATCATGCAGATAAAAATATTTGCATTGCCATTACCAAAACATTGTACGCCGCCGGTGTACGCATGATTGAGTTTACCAACCGTGGCGAAAATGCTTTGGAAAATTTTAAAGCATTGATTTTAGGAAGAGATAAAGAAATGAAAGAACTATTGCTGGCAGTGGGAACAATACGAACAGCAGAACAGGCAACACAATTTATAAATGCAGGCGCCGATTTTTTGATAAGCCCTGTATTCGACAGCAGCATTTGTGATGTAACCTACCTCAATAAAATATTGTGGATACCAGGCTGCATGACGCCAACTGAAATACATACAGCAGAACAGGCCGGTTGCAGTATGATAAAATTATTTCCTGGAAATGTGCTGGGGCCATCTTATGCAGAAGCAATAAAACCATTGTTTCCCAATCTTGATTTTATAATAACAGGCGGTGTGGATACAACGAAACAAAATTTAGAGTCATGGTTTAATGCCGGTGTGTGTGCCCTGGGCATGGGAAGTAAACTTATCAGTAAAGCGGTAATGGATAACAGGAACTATGATGAGTTAAATACGAAGACAAAAGAAGTGATTTCGATAATCAGGAAAATAAAATCGGTTAAGTGAATTTCAAAACTCCCCTTTAGGGGATGGGGGCAACTACATGCAACAACAAATTGGAAAATACCGCTGGACGATTTGCGGACTTATATTTTTTGCCACCACCATCAACTACCTCGACAGGGCAGTGATAAGCCTGTTAAAAAAAACATTGACTGGCGAGTTTCACTGGACAGAAACCGACTATGGCAACATCGTTATTGCATTTCAACTTTCTTATGCATTAGGATTATTAGGCGCCGGAAGATTGATAGATAAACTGGGAACAAAAATGGGTTATGCATTGGCTACATTCTTATGGAGCATTGCTGCCATTGCCCATGCATTTGCAAAATCAACAGTAGGGTTTGGCATAGCGAGGTCTGCATTAGGTGTAACAGAAGCAGGGAATTTTCCTGCGGCTATCAAAGCAACAGCCGAATGGTTTCCAAAAAAAGAAAGGGCACTTGCAACCGGCATATTTAATTCAGGCACCAATATCGGCGCCATCATTGCGCCGCTTACCGTTCCGTTTATTGCCAAACAGTTTGGATGGCAATGGGCATTTATTATTACCGGCGCCGTTGGCTTTATCTGGCTCATACTTTGGTTGATGTATTATGAAATTCCTGCAAGGCATAAAAAATAATCCAAAGAAGAATTTGATTATATCCATAGCGATAAAGGCGAAGCAGTAACAGAAACTATTGAAGCAGATACAAAAAAACTATCCTGGATAAAATTGCTTGGCTATCGGCAAACATGGGCTTTTGCGTTGGGAAAATTTTTAACCGACCCCATCTGGTGGTTTTATTTATTCTGGTTACCCGATTTTTTAGATAAAGAATATCATTTGGAAACCACCGATGTTGCGTTGCCAATAGCATTGGTTTATACATTGGCCAGTGTAGGAAGTATTGTTGGCGGCTGGCTGCCCATGAAGTTGATAAATAATAACTGGACGGTAGTAAAAGCCAGGCGAACATCTATGTTTATATATGCAGTATGTGTGCTGCCCGTTGTGTTTGCACAATGGTTGGGAGCAATGAATATGTGGCTGGCCGTTATCATCATTGGCTTTGCTGCTGCAGCACACCAGGCATGGAGTGCCAATATTTTTACAACAGTAAGCGATATGTTCCCCAAAAAAGCAATCGGCTCTGTAATTGGCATTGGTGGCATGTTTGGCGCATTGGGCGGAGTAATTATTGCAAGAGTTGCGCCAAAATTATTTGAGCATTTCAAAGCATTGGGCAATGAGCAGCAGGGATATTTTATCATGTTTCTTATTTGCGGCAGTGCTTATTTAACAGCATGGCTTTTAATGTATTTATTAACACCAAAAATGAAAGCGGTATGATTCAATTAACAGGAATTTATCGGGGTTATTTTTTTATGAACCGGGCTGCATTGTTACTATTAAACATCGTTGCAATCTTTGATTTGTTCTATTTTTTTCTTTCAGTGAAAGAGAAAAATAGAATCACTCTTGTACACCATAGCTTTATGCGGCGGTGTACTTGTACGTCCGGTTTACTGCTGAACATTTTCGGAAATAATGAACTGAACGTTACTTCCATTAATAAGTAAAGTTTAAATAATACAACAAAAAACTATTTACACACTTCATAAATATTGCTCAATGAAAAAATTATTTCTGTTACATTTTGCCCTGTTATTCTTTGTTGCTTTTATTCCTGTAACACAATCTGTAAATGCACAACCAACCAATGTAAGTAAATGGCCCAAAGGAATTACGTATGAAATTTTTGTACAGTCATTCTGTGATTCCGATGGCGATGGCAAGGGCGATATAAAAGGAATGACCTCCAAATTAGATTACCTGAAAGACCTCGGTATAGAAGCTGTGTGGCTGATGCCAATGAATCCTTCGCCATCTTATCATAAGTATGATGTAACAGATTATTATGGTATTCATCCCGATTACGGGACCATGGATGAGTTTAAAACTTTTGTAGCAGAAGCACACAAAAGAAATATCAAAGTTGTGATTGACATGGTGCTCAACCATTGTTCAAATCTTCATCCCTGGTTTATTGATGCGGCAAAAAATGAAAACAGTCCGTACCGTGATTATTTTGTATGGACACATAAAGATGACCCACAGGTAAAAGCA
Source organism: uncultured Chitinophagaceae bacterium (assembly GCA_947085245.1). GTDB lineage: Bacteria > Bacteroidota > Bacteroidia > Chitinophagales > Chitinophagaceae > Lacibacter. The sequence goes on from CAMTVU010000045.1 coordinate 20,278, forward strand.
TTTGCAGGTAAAACAAATGAAGACTCAAGAAACAGGGACAGATGGAATAAAGTGGAGGGAAGCGATTATCTCTACTACAGTTATTTCGGCGGCCACATGCCCGACTTAAATTTTGATAACCCAAAATTGCGGGCAGAAGTTTTTAAGATTGGCCGTTACTGGTTTAGCGAAATTGGCATTGATGGCTTTAGGTTGGATGCAGCCCGTCATATTTTTCCTGATGAACGGGCAAAAGAAAGCCAGGACTGGTGGGTTTACTTTTTAAGTGAAATGCGAAAAGTAAAAAAAGATGTTTACCTCGTTGGTGAAGTGTGGGCTTCAACAGATAAAGTGGCACCTTATCTTAAAGGCATCCCTGCTTTGTTCAATTTTGATTTAGCATCGGCCATCCGCAAAGCGGTGAATGAAGAACGGGCCGATTCATTGGCTATTAAATTAAAAGTGATTGAAGATTTTTATACAATCATTAATCCTGATTTTATTGATGCCACATTTCTTACCAACCACGACCAGGAACGTATCATGAGTTCGGTGGAGAATGATATGAACAAAGCAAGAGTAGCAGCTGCGATATTATTTACATTGCCCGGCTCACCTTATCTCTACTATGGTGAAGAAATTGGAATGAGAGGAAAAAAGCCCGATGAATTTATAAGAGAACCCTTTTTATGGGATGCAAAAGAAAAAGATAAAGGGAGGGCTAAGTGGGTAACCCCAAAATACAGCGCTGATTCTACAATTACTCCTGTAGCACAACAAATGAAAGATAAAACCTCCCTGTTTAATTATTACAAAACATTTATTGCTTTCAGAAATAACAGTAAAGCTTTGACCTTCGGAGAATTAAAACCGATTGATATTGGTATTAACGGAGTTTGTGTTTTTCAAAGAAGCTATGAAGATGAAAATTTATTAGTGCTGCATAATCTTTCTAAAACTGATGTGACTATTTCACTTCCTGAAAATTTGAAAGAATATAATAAGGTTAGTTTTAAAACGAAGAACAGTGATGTAAAAAATAATACGGTTTTGTTGGCGGCATACAGTACGCTGATATTAAGAAAATAAAGTAATGGCATTCATGAAAAACAAATCATTCATACTTTTAGCTGGCCTGCTATTCATCGCACAGGTTTCATCAGCACAAACCAATCAGCAATTGGCAGTAGATTTTAATAAGCTGACCAATTCCCACGACATTAATTTATCTGCCTGGGGCCCTTATTCAAAAAAATATGCCGGTGTTTCTCACATCTATGATATGAATGCAGGGATGCGTTTTGATTTTTCGGTGCTGCCCGGTTTTTACCGCAATAAAATTCTTATCCCCAATGTGCAGTTTGAATCCGGTTATTTTCCCTGGGAAGTAAATAATGATTTAACAAGATACACTTACCGGTACGAACTGGAATGGAAAGATAAAGTTTATGTGGATGTAACTTATACTGTTGTCGACAGCCTTACTGTGTTAGCAGCCATGAAGTGTGTAAACAATGGATTGCTACCGCAGAATCTTTCACTGAATCTTGTTTATGGAATTGAATATCCCGATGTGTATCCATCCAATAAATTAATTCATTCTGAAAATGCTGTATGGATAAATGCAGTAGATTATACTTCGCTTGAGTTTGCACAAAAAAAGCCGAAAGATAATTTGGTTACAGATGGCTGGAATCGTGGAGAAGTTCGTGACAATGAATTTATTGATGGCTCTGCGGTGGGACAAAATTTCGGGAAAGAAAAAGGCGATAAGCTGAGTTATAAGCCAGCATTTAAAAAGGAACACCAGTCCGGCATAATCAGTTTGATTTACCGGATGAAAGAAAATGAGACTTGTGTTTTGAAATTGTCCGGCTTAGTCAACCAATCTGTAACATTAAAAGGAAGCGGAAAGATTTCTCAACTCGACCTTCCTTATCAACTAACTCAAAAAGAAAATCCGTCAATAGAAATAGAATCGGAAGGTGGCGATGCGGTTGAGCTGAATGGTATTTTACTGACTCCTTCCGGTGAAGAAAGCCAAACAAAAATAGTTGAACAGGCCAGGCAATACTCACCCGAATCCATTTATAATTCTGCTGAACAAAAATTGACCTCGAAGTATAAAGACATCCCATCGTATTACGGCTTTAGCTGGGATGGCGATAATGATTTCAAACTGCGGCAAATTAAAAATGATGAATTAGATATTTTTTTCCGCAGATTAGTTCACAGTCATGTGGACAGTATATTGAAGGGAAACAATAAAGGTGATTACTCCAATATTTTTATTCGCCCTGTTGAGTTACAACCCCAAAGTGAAAAAACAATTTATGGAATACTCTGCACAGGAAATCAGCAACAGGTAAACGAGCGGCTCAATGATTTCAGTTCTTTAAAAGAAAAAAAATTACAGGAAGAAAAAAACATCAATTCATCTATAAGTAATACTCTTCCACAGGGGCAAAAATATTTGTTCAGTCAAAAAATGCTGAAGGCAACAGTTTTAAATGATGTAGTGTACCCAATTTATACGCAACGAAATTATATCCGTCATTTTACTCCCGGCAAGTGGTGGAATAGTTTATATACATGGGACCTTGGTTTTATTGCAATAGGGTTAAACGAAATCAACATAAACAAAGCAGTAGAATGTATCAATGCTTACACCACACCTATTGGCAGCCAGTCTGCTTTTATTCATCATGGCTCACCGGTGCCCACACAGTTTTATGCTTTCCTCGACCTTTGGAATAAAACACAATCAAAAGAAATGCTGGAATACTTTTATCCACGGTTGAAACAGTATTATGAATTTATGTCGGGCCGTTTGGGAAGTTCAACTACAAGAACACTTAAATCCAATCTTTTAAAAACATGGGACTACTGGTATAATTCCGGCGGATGGGATGATTATCCGGCACAGGTGGAAGTGCATCGCCAAAAAGCAGAAGCAACTGTTGCACCTGTTATAAATACCGCACAACAAATCCGCATTGCAAAAATTATGCGCATGGCTGCAGAAGCATTCGGGAAAAAAGAAGACATGAAAGTTTACGATAAGGATATAAAATATTTCACAACAGCCCTACAAAAATATTCATGGAACGAAAGCAGCGGATATTTCAGTTATGTGCTGCATGATACAAGTGGTTATCCGTCCGGCAAATTTTTGTATGACGACGGAAAAGATTTTAATATGGGTTTAGATGGAACTTATCCTTTAGTTGCAGGAATTTGTACAGCTGCCCAACAAAACGGTTTGGTAGAAAAAATATTTTCAGAAAAAAATATGTGGACTCCTTCCGGTATAAGTGTAGTTGACCAATCGGCTCCTTATTATAAAATTGACGGTTACTGGAATGGTTCTGTATGGATGCCACATCAATGGTTTATATGGAAAACAATGCTTGATTTAGGACGGCCCGAACTTGCTTTTAAAATTGCAGAGAAAGGATTGGATGTTTACAGTAAAGAAACAGATGAAACCTATTATACATTCGAACATTTTCTTGCAAAAAGCGGAAGAGGTGCAGGCTGGCATCAATTCTCCGGGCTTTCAACGCCTGTGCTATCGTGGTTTGCGGCTTACTACAAACCCGGAACAGTAACAACAGGATTTGAAGTTTGGATAAAAAATCAATCGTTCAATAAAACCCAATCATCTTATACAGCAACTATTTCTTTTGATAATGCAACACCTGCTCATCGCAGAAGCATGCTGGTATGTTTAAACCCTGCTTATAATTATAAAGCAACATTCAATGGAAAAGAAGTTGATGTTGCAAGTCCATATCCGGGTTTGCTGCAAATTAATTTGCCGGCTACTAACAAAGGAGGAATGCTTGAAATGAAAAGCCGTTAAAATAAACCTAAGCAACCCCCTGTTTTCAATGAAGCAAAAAAAACCCACTGTATAAACAATGGGTCAAAACTACTACTTGATATATGAGAATCTTTAGCGGATCTGTTTTTTGAATGTTTTTTTTTATTTTATCAATTAGTAATAATCTATAGCCCGGTTAGTTTTGTTCTATAGTTGCATTCGCCCTTGTTTCGCTATCGGGTATTTTCAGTAATTGTGTTTTATCATTGAAATTTAAACTCCTTATTTGCTGTTTCAATCTCCGCAATTCATAATAGCGGTCGCCTTCTGTAGCCAGTTCAAAGCGGCGTTCACTTTGTATGGCTGTCAGCAATTCCGGATCTGTTGAAGATGTAATATCAGGAGCTAAGCCGGCGAGTGTTCTTAAATTATTATAATCTGCTCTTACATTAGCCGCAACATAACCACCTTTTCTTACAGTACATTCAGCTCTTGTAAGATACATTTCAGCCAAACGTATTACCGGAATATTTACAGGATTGGCTCCTGAGTATTTTAATGAGAACGCTTTTGTGGCCCCCGGAGGATTAATCAATAAATTCCTTCTTGCATCGGTTACAGCGAAAGTTGAATAAAATGCCGGATCCATATAAAAAATTATATTGGCAGCAGTAATGTTCCAAAATTCTCCCCTTAATTTGCCGCTGTTATCATCACCGATTATATTTATAATCTGAAAAATTACACCTCCAAGTGCCTGCGCAGGTCCTACATTTCTGAATGGCAAAGTAACATTTGCACCCAATGTAAATCCACCATTGGTAATTACATCGTTTGAGTATGTGTAAGCATTGTTATAATCACCCATATCAAAATATACTCTTGCTAATAAAGCTTTAGCTGCCCAGCTTGTAGCCCGGCCACTATTGCTTGCCGGTAGTGCCAGCTCTGCTGCTTTCAGGTCTGTAATTATTTGCTGATATACTTCCGCAACCTTGGCCCGTTGTACAGGAATTAATGCTTCTTCAGGTGTTGGCCTGGTTATCCGTATTGGTACTCCGGGGTCTGTTGAGGGATTGTTGGAATAGGGTAATGCAAATACACGAACAAGATTGTGATGAGCAAGTGCCCTGATGAATAAAGCTTCTGCCTTTAAGAGTACTTTTTCAGCTTCTGTAGCATCAGCAAATAAATTTTTATCAACTGCATCTATTACAATATTGGCATTATAGATGGCCCCATATCCGGTACTCCATACATCACGGCCTACATTATTGAAAATCCCGAAATTCCGGTTTGTAAATGGCCCGTAATCCTGGCTGGATATAAGTGAAGAGGTTGTCATGTCAACATTATCACTGTATAATTCAGATGCAATTAATGCTCTTCCCCCCACAAACTTATCTGCCTGAGTACGGTCGTAGGCAGCATACAAAACTGCCAGTACATTCGCTTTTGTTTTTAAAACATCAGTATCAGGCTGCTCATTAATTGGTTTTATTTCCAGATATTTTTTGCAGCCGGTGATGATGAGTGTAAATCCTAAAAGGATAAAAAATATTTTTTTCATTTTCATAATGATTAAATTTTAGAAACTAAGATTTATACCCACTACAATTGTTTTTGCCTGTGGGGTTGGTAAATAAGGTGCATCAAATGATATATTGGACTGAGCGGCGCTGAAATTATACCGAACCACTTCAGGATCCCATCCTTTGTACTTTGTAATGGTTAACAGGTTGCTGCCATTGATAAACAATTTTGCAGAAGACAACCCTGCTTTTTTTATTACGCCGGCAGGCAGACTATAAGCAAAGTTGAGGCTCCTTAACCGGATGAACGATGCATCAAACAAAAACCTCGATGTGTTTCTGTCTGAACCTACAAATGATTCTGCAGTGAGGGTAAGCCTGGGAATATCAGTTATATCACCGGGTTTTTGCCATCTGTTTAATACTTCTGTCCGTTGGTTCCATTTGCCAAGAAATCCTCCCATCTGGCGTTTGGCGCCATCATCATAAATTTTATTTCCCTGAGAAAAAGAGAACAGGAAACTGAGCTCAAAATTTTTATAGGAGAGAATATTATTAAAACCTCCGATAAAATTCGGGAAAGGTTTTCCTAAAGGCTGACGGTTAGAAGTAATATCTGATTGTTTCAAAGCATCAAATGCTTTACCATCTACTATACTATATACCATCTCATTTCCGGTTAACGGGTTTACACCTGCTGATTTAGCCAAAAATGAAATACCAATCGGGTATCCTTTTACAACCCTTGTATCACCTTCGGCTGCACCGAAACCATCGGGAGGTACACCACCAGTTTCCAAAACCTTATTCTGATTAGTGGAAATATTCAGTTCTGCTGTCCATCTGAAATCTTTTTTCCTGATGATGTTTGCTGTTAACTCGAATTCTACGCCAAGATTTCTTACCACTACATCTTCTGCATTTACTAAAAGAGAACCTAAACCTGTGGCAGAGGTACCGACAGGTTTATCTAACAATACATCGGTAGATATTTTCCGGTAAAATCCAAGACTCCCGTTCAATAACCCATTATAAAGTCCAAAGTCAATACCTACGTCAAATTGACGGGCCTTTTCCCAACTGATATCCGGGTTGGGTAAGCGGGTTGGTGTAATACCGGGAAAGCCGCCATAACCTCCAGTACTGCTGAATGAACCAAGATACCTGAAGTTACCTATTTCAGAATTGCCGGTGTAACCATAACTCGTTCTCAGCTTTAAAAAATTGATGACTTTATTGGTCTTCAAAAAATTCTCCTCAGAAAGTATCCATCCTGCAGAAACAGCAGGGAAATATCCAAACTGGTGATCGCTGCCAAAGCGGGAAGAACCATCCGCCCTGAAACTGGCGCCAACTAAATATTTATCACTTAATTTATAATTGGCACGGGCAAAAAACGAGAGAAACCTGTAAGCATCACGTTGGTTATAACCATTTACAGCAGACCCTGCCGGTGTAGATCCCGACGCCCAACCCATATTAGAAGTTGTTTCGTTAAAATAATCATTTATAAATCCAACAGCGCCGTCGGATGGATTTAAACCGATTGCTTTTGTTTTACTGTTTTGAATGGAAGATCCCGCTGTTACAGTAAGATTATGTTTTTGCTGAAAAGTGTTTTTGTATGTAAAATAGGCATTGCCATTCATGTTGTTAATGTTCAACCGCCTTTCCCACTTGGCTGCAAGCCCAATGCTTGGAAGCGATGGTGCTTTATAATACCTGTTTATTTTATGGTCATACCTTTCTTCAAATTGATCTAATATATCTAAACCATATTCTGCTCTGAAACTGAGTGATTTTGTAATCTTAAAATCAGCATAGATATTATTAATAAACCTGGTTGATTTGGTGATGTATTTATTTTTTAAACGGGCTACAGGATTCATGCCCGTATTTTGAAATTGTGTTCCAAAAAATGTTCCATCAGGGTTGTACACGGGAAATAACCTTAAAGCGGTTGATTGTCCGGCGCCAAGCCCCCCGCCAAATGAAGTAGGTACCTGTTCATTATTGGTATAAGAAACGCTTGACTGAATACCGAATTTAACGTTTTGGGTTGCCTGGTTGTCAATATTCACTCTTCCGCTTATCCGGTCATAATTATTACCCTTTAAAATCCCTTCCTGGGTTTTATATCCACCACCTACAAAAAATTGTGTTTTGTCATTACCACCCCTTGCAGAAATATTAACATCCTGGGTAATGCCCTTGCGAAGCAACTCATCTATCCAATCTGTGTTCACATTAGCAACGTCATTATAAATAAAAGTTCCTCCGTTGATAGTTAATGGAACACTTGGATCTCTTGGAAGGTTACCATCATTTACCCTTGCTTCATTATATAATGTCCACCAATCCTTCGCACTGATTAATTTTAATCTGTTGGTTTCTTTAGATTGGCCAATGGAATAGTTTGCGTTGAACTGGGTTTTCCCAACTTTTCCTCTTTTTGTTGTAATTACAATTACACCATTAGCTCCACGTGCTCCATAAATAGCAGAGGCTGAGGCATCTTTCAAAACTTCGATTGATTCAATATCTGCCGGATCAATAGTAGATAAAACATTTGCGTTACTTGCCCTTACTGTGTTAATAGCACCATCTGTAATAGAAAAATCACCGGAATAAACAGGAACTCCATCAACAACATATAATGGATCACCTGAACCGGTAAATGAATTCTGACCACGAACACGAACCCTTATAGCTGATCCCGGAACAGCATTAGAGCCTATTACCTGCACACCCGAAGCCCTGCCCTGTAATCCAAATTCAAAAGATGGAGTTATTGTTGTATTTACACGTTTGCTGTAATCAATTTTTGCAATAGATCCTGTAACATCCCTCCGGCGGGCTGTTCCGTAACCGATTACAACTACCTCATCCAATTTTCCTGCTTTAATAATCAACCCAACTGACATCTCATTATTATTGCCAACAGCAACCTCCATCACTTCATAACCTGTATGTGTAAAAATTAATTTAGAACCCTTGCTTGCAGTAATGGCAAATGCCCCATCTTTATCAGTAACAGTTTTTGTATCAGAGTTTTTGATACTCACTGTTACTCCCTGTAATGGGTTATTGTTATCTGAAGAAGAAACCTTCCCGGTAATTTGTCTGGTTTGCCCAGAAGATGTGAAACCAGATGCAAAAAGAATAATTACAAGTAGTAATTTTTTTATACGCATAGCAGTCGTTTTTTGGTGATTAGATAAAACTTTCAAATCAATGGTGCCGGAAAATTCCGTTATTTTTTTTCATCGCATGTAATGGTATCTGTATTTATTAACGAAAACGTTTTCGAAAAAGCCGGGAGTAAGTATATTACCTTCGGTAATAATATTGATCAGTAACAATCCTGTTTATATGGAGAAAATAGATTTAAAATGGTTGGCTAAAGAACTGAATTTGTCAATTGCTACAGTTTCAAAAGCTTTGAGAGACAGTTGGGAAATAAAAGCAGAAACCAAACAACGGGTAAGGGATTTAGCTGATAAGCTGAACTACCAGCCAAATCCTTATGCAAGCAGTATGCGGAAAAGAAAAAGCCAGACGATTGCTGTTGTTATCCCTGAAATTGCCAATAACTTTTTTTCAGTAGCGCTTGATGGAATACAGGTGATTGCAGAAAATAAAGGATACCATGTTTTAACTTATCTCACGCATGAAAGGTATGCCAATGAA
>CAMTVU010000046.1:0-32403 GCA_947085245.1 uncultured Chitinophagaceae bacterium
AAGAGTGGGTGGTTTTAAGTGAAGTAAAAGTCAGGAGACTTTTGGCATAAAACTGCGAAGTCTGGAGACTTTGCAGAGCTAGTTTTAGTATTGCGGTGGGTCACCCCGCAGGGTGGCTCACCGGCAGCAAATAATTCATTTCACCTTCTAAAAGCCAGGAGACTTCTCAGAGCAGATGCTTTCATCAAAATGAGTAAATTTGTAAAAACAATAAACAATGGGCACTTCGTCATTTGATATTGAATTCAGCAGATACTGGGCAACATTGTCTCAAGACCAGAAAAAATCATTGCTGGAAGTAATTAAATCATTTATTCAGCCTTCCGGCAGAATCAGCCTTGAACAGTATAATAAAGAACTTTCAGAAGCGGAATCAGAATACGAAGCAGGTAATCATATCAGTTCTGAAGAAATGCTAAAGCTGATCCGGCAATGGTAGAAAAGGAAAATGCTGTTGTGTGGACAAAACGTTCACAGTTGCACATGAAGCAGGCATTTGAATACATCAGTAAAGACTCTCCCCAAAATGCCGTAAACGTAATGCAGGATATAGTCGCTGCTCTGAATAAAGCAATCCCCAATGCGGAGTTCTACAATGCGGATAAATACAAAGTAAACAATGATGGCAGCTACAGGGCTTTTGAAAAACATCATTACCGGATTGCTTATCGGTTTTCAGGTAATGTTATCCGGGTGTTAAGAGTAAGACATACAGGCAGAGAGCCAAAAGATTATTGATAATTCTGCAGGTAGAACAAGAGCAGATAATATAACTACCCGTTTATTGCCGGGTGCATTGGGTTTGGGTGGAAGATCAACGAGGAAGAAGAGAGGGTGGTTTTAAAGAAAGAAAAGTAGGGAAACTTTGCAGAGCAAGCAATACTGTTTAGCTGCGGTTTTGGATTTTGTTACGCAATGCTTCAAGTGTCAAAGGCGGATTTTCTCTGTGTAACATCGAATGACAGTTTGGGCAGACTGGTCGCAAATCTTTTATTGGGTCAACTTCATAAGTTTTGCCAATGTCGGCAAGTTGTGTCAAATGATGAACATGAATAAAACCTTTTCCAATAGTGCCATAAGCATCTTCAAAGTCAATGCTGCAGACTGCACAAACTGTTCCGTAATGGTCAATACATTTTTGCCTTGCTGCAGGATTTCGTTCATAAGCATTTACAACAATTGTCTGCCTAAGTCCTTCTGTAAATTTTTGTGTTGTGTCAATAGGGAGTTCTTCTGAATAATGAAATTGAAGCGTCAAACCGAGTTCTTCAATTGCTATCCTTAATGATGGTCGCAATTGCCAAATAAAAAATTTTCCTTCTTCCTTACCTGTAAAAAATAAATCCCAAAATTTATATTTCTTGTTTTGTCTAACTGTAAATTGAATGTCGTGTTTTTTAGCGATGCGTTTTGCAAGTCTACCGATCTGCCCGTTAGCAACAACTGGATTTTTGTAACCAAGTATTTTGCTTACCTGTGTCGCCGATGCTCTGTGTCTGTCAAACGAGTATAGAGTTTGGAAAAGGCGTAAGTCGTCCCGTTGAGTAATCTCAGGGTCGAGTAATATTTGTTTGAATTGTTGTGTTGTTAGTAATGTCGGCATAGAATTGAAACTATCTATTAAATATACGCAACTACTTTTATAAAAAAACTGATTTACAACATCATTATATGAGAAAGTAAATGATTCAATATTACGATTCTTTAATCCTATTTTATTTGCAGTAAACCCTCTTTGCTCAAAGTTATTTTTTCCTCCGCTACCAAATGATCAATCACCCTCCAGAATTTTTCTTTTTGTTTACTGCCAAGCTTCGTTAATAATTCTTTCACAACAACTCCATCACTGCCGGCTTTTTCTTGTAAGAATAAATGGATGCGTTCAAATTCAGCAGGAGAAATATCATTTCCTTTTTTCCATAAACAAACATCACATACTCCGCAGTCAGCAATATCAACATCGCCAAAATAATTACCAATCACTTTGCTGCGGCAGATGGTTTCATCTTTTGCATAATTGATCATTGCTTTTACTCTCAACTCAAATTGTTCTTTGCGGTGTAATCGGTTTTGCGGATTAATAAATAAATCTTCCGTTGCCGGGCGGTTCTCCAAGAACTGCAACTGCGGTTTTTCTTTTTGTGGCGTATAGTGAATGATACCCTGCTGATGCAATTGCATCAATCCTTCTTTTATTGTATCAAGATCAGTTTTAATAAAAGTAACCAGTTGTTTTTCGGAGATGAATGCTTCCATATCAAAGATGCCACCATAGCTTCGCAGCAATCCTTTGATCAGCGGTTCTAATTGCGGATGCTCCTGTTCAAACTCTGCAATACGTTCTTTCGTGGCTGTAAAAACAACTCTTGAAGAAGTAAAAATCTGCTCTGCGTAACTGATCCACCCTTCCTGTTCCAGCAGCTTCAGTGAATACATGGCCGTGTGTACATTGAGATGAAATGTTTTTACAAAATCATTCAAATCAAATTCCATCCATTGCAGTTCACCGCTGCCACTTGGCAGTTGCAAATAATTCACCAGGCATTTGTAAACATTTTTAACCTCATCAATGGAAGGAAAACGAATGGATGATAAGTTGTTTAATTCAAGCAAATCTTTTTCTTCGTACAGCAACACAGCATAAGATTTTTTTCCATCTCTTCCTGCACGGCCGGCTTCCTGGTAATAGTTTTCCAAACAATCGGGTATGTCATGATGAATTACCACACGCACATCCGCTTTATCAATTCCCATTCCAAATGCATTGGTGCAAACAATTACTCTGGTTTGGCTTTGCAACCATGCTTCCTGCCGTTTGCTGCGTTCATCATTGCTTAGTCCGGCATGATAATAATCGGCAGAGATTTTTTGCAGTTGTAAGAGTTGCGCCACTTCCTGTGTCATCCTCCTGCTTTTGCAATACACAATGCAAGATCCTTGCACATTGTTGAGTATCTGAAGAATTTTATTGATCCTGCTTTCCACTTTAAATACGCTGAAAGAAACATTTGGGCGAAGAAAGGATCCTTTATAAATATGATGATTACGGTATTGAAGTTGTTTACAAATGTCATCCTGCACCAAAGCTGTTGCAGAAGCTGTAACAGCCAATACAGGTACACCTGGCAGTTCTTTTCTGAAGTTGATGATCTTTAAATAAGATGGGCGGAAATCATAACCCCATTGTGAAATGCAATGTGCTTCATCAACGGCAATAAGCTGCACGTTCATGCCGGGCAGGTATTCATGGAAGAGATTTGTTTCCAATCGTTCGGGTGAAACGTATAAAAATTTCAGGTGCTCATTCACCGCCATCTGTAAAATATCTTTTATCTGCTTAAAAGGCATGCCTGTGTAAATAGCAGCGGCGGTGATATTTTTTTTATGAAGACTTTCCACCTGGTCTTTCATCAAAGCAATAAGTGGCGAAACAACAATACACATTCCCTCTTTTGCCAATGCAGGAAGCTGGTAACATATACTTTTACCGGCACCGGTTGGCAACAATGCTAACGTATCTTTTCCTGCGAGAACAGATTCTATGATTTCCTGTTGAAGGGGGCGGAAGGAAGAGTAACCCCAGTGATCTTTTAATATTTCTGATATTTGCCCCACCATTTTAATTAATAAACTTCGTCATGAGATCCAATATTTGCAAACACAACCTCATTCGGAGAGGCAAAAAAGAAAATGATACGCAAATCATATTCAATGGAAAAAGCAAAGTATCCCGAAAGTTTACCTTTTAATTTATGCGTTTCAAGAGATGGATGATAAGGATCTGTAATAAATAAGTCAATGCTGTTTGAAATGAGCATTTGTTTTTGGGGGTGCTTTTTCAAAAACTGTTTTAATGCTCTTTTGAATGCTGAGCTGAACGCTACTTTAATCTGGCTCATTCAGTGTATTCATTAAATCGTTTGCCGAATCGTAAAATTTTAATTTATTTTCTTTGTGCTCTTTCTTTGCTTCCTCGCCGGATTTTAAAATTTCTTCTCTTTTTTTTTCAATCAGTAATTTTTCAATAATATGTTTAATTTCCTCCATTTCAGAAAGAGAAAGAGAAGTGACGTCATCAACAATATCTGTAAACTTAGGCATAGCGTCTTTTTTCAAATTTAATCATTTTAAATCACTTTTTTCACATACAGCCTCACACTGTTAATTGCCAGCACCACATCACTCAAACCCATTACCAGCGCACCAAAAGCAGGAGTGAGTAATCCAAACGCAGCTACCGGAATAGCAATGATATTATAAAAGAAAGCCCAGAATAAATTTTGTTTGATGGTGAGAAAAGTATGTTTACCCAAGCCAAGCGACAGCGGCAGATTTTTCAACCCATGATTCATCAATACAACATCTGCTGTTTGCATAGCTACCTGCGATGCTTCGCTCAATGAAATTCCAATAGTTGCTTTTGCCAAAGCAGGTGCATCATTAATGCCATCACCCACCATGGCAGTTGGAGTGGTTTTATTTAAGTTGTCAATAATTTCCAGTTTTTGCTCAGGTGTTTTTTCTGCTATTACTTCATCAATACCCAACTGTTTGGCAATGACCTGGCATTTCGTTTTTCTGTCGCCACTGAGCAAGATGGTTTTAATATTCCTGCTTTTTAAATAATTTATAATGGATGTTGCTTCGGGTCTCAGCTCATCTTTCACATCAATCCATCCAATGAGTTGGTTGTTTTTGAGGAGATATACATTGTGTGTATCATCTGCTGTATGATCTGCTGCTGCTTTATAAGAACCGGCTATCCATACATCTCCTTCTTTTGAAACAGCTGTCATGCCCAATCCTTTCACCTCTTCAATTTTTTCCCATCGTGTATCCTTATTTGTTTTCCAGGCGGCAGTAATACATTTTGCAATAGGATGAATGGAATATTTTTCAAGAGAGAATGCCATGCGTTTAAACTCATCGTCAATGGTGAATGGTGAATGGTGAGTGGAGGCGTCATTATTCAGCATTGCCCATTCACTATTCACTACTTTCCAATCAGCAATTTGAAAATTTCCTGTTGTCAATGTTCCTGTTTTATCAAACACTACCTGTGTAATATTTTTAAACAACTCCAAACTTCTTGCATTGCGGAACAATACGCCATTCTTTGCAGCACGCCCCAATCCCACGGCAATGGCAGCAGGTGTTGCCAAACCCATTGCACAGGGACAAGCTATCACCAGCACGGCAATGCAACGCATCAATGCCGGAGTAAATTCTTTTAAAACGATCCAGTTAACAGTAAGTGTTACGGCAGCAATCACTAAAACAACAGGAATAAAGATGGCGCTGATCTTATCGGCCATTTGCTGAACGGGAGGTTTTTCGCCCTGCGCCTGTTTTACAAGATTCACAATGTTGGCAAGCACAGAATTTTTTGCAGTAGCCGTTACCTGTGCTTTTACTGTTCCATCAAGCAATATACTTCCACCAATCAACTGATCTTTTTGTTTTTTGGTGAGCGGTAAACTTTCTCCGGTAATGATGGCTTCATTCACGGTTGCTTCGCCCCAGAGAATTTTACAATCTGCAGGAATCTGTTCACCGCTTTTTATCAGGATCAAATCGCCTGTACGCAATACACTGTTTTCAACCGGAAAAATTTGTTCATGATGTTGGTCATCAAATGCAATCATATTGGCCATCACCTTCTGGCTTTTCGCCAGGCTGTTCAAAGCTCTTTGCGTTTGCTGAATGGAGGCGTCTTCTAAATAATTACCTAAGAAAACAAGGGTAATGATGGCAGCTGCTGTTTCATAAAACATATACTGCTCTGCCTGCCCGGTTAATGTTCCGTATAAACTATATACAAAAGCCGCAGTAGCACCCAGCGCTACCAACACATTCATATTTGGCAATCCGTTGCGGATACTTTTAATGGCGCTTCGGCCAAAATAACCCATGCCAACAATGTAAACGGGTAAACATAAACCCAACTGCACCCAGGGATTCATCAGCCAATGAATGGGTAGCCATTTTTCAAACATGTGCAGCATCAACAGCAGGGTAAACGGAGCGCTGATGAGAACATACCGCAGGTAAATGTTGATTGATTTTTTTTCAACTGTCCGGGTTGTAACTCCATTTTTTTCTGCTACATGATAACCCAATGATGAAATACCCTGTTCTAATTTATCAATACCATTTCCTTCCGTTATATCAAAAATCACTTCACCGCTCACAGGGTTGGCTTTTACATTTTTCAATCCTTCTTTTTCCAGGTATTTGCTGATGGTGAGTGCACAATTAGCGCAGGTCATTCCTTCTACTTTCCAATTCACTGTTTCCATGCTATGTTATCTTATTTTATAAAAATTAATTTGAATCATTCGCCACAAAGTCTCAAAGATACAAAAGGCGGCTAAGAATAATATTGCTTCTTAATCATCGCATAACAACGGAAAGAAACTAATTGACACCTCTTTGAGTTGCTTTCTGCCTTTGTGTTTTTGCGGCAAATCTTCACTGCAAAATTACGCAAGAACAGCAAGCGTTTCAATCAATATCTTTGCAACCATCATTCAAATTAACATTGTTGCAGAGAGAGTTTACATTGAAAAATATGCATGCAGTTGCCACTGAGTTGTGGCAGGAATTACAGCAGTATAAAATATGGGCTTTTCATGCAACTATGGGCGGTGGAAAAACCACATTCATTCATGCGCTGTGCAATGTGCTGCAAGTAACAGATACGGTAGGCAGCCCCAGTTTCTCCATCATCAATCAATATCAAACCGGTAACGGCGGCACCATTTATCATCTTGATCTTTATCGCATCAAAGATGAAGAAGAAGCCGTACAGTCAGGGGTGGAAGATGTATTGTACAGCGGTGATCTTTGTTTGGTGGAATGGCCTGAAAAAATACCCGGATTGATACCTGAAGGTGCGGTTCACATCAAAATTGAAACGGTAAATACTGCAACACGAAGATTAACGATACAATATCCAAAGTAGTTTTGTAATTTGAGTTCTTTCTCAAATCAACCGGCAGCGATCGTATGTCTTTATCAAAATCAATTGTCAGCGCTTCGTTCAACTACGAAACTTCAGAAGAAAAATTAGATATAAAACCCAAAGGCGCACAACTCTTTATTGGTATTCCCAAAGAACAGATGTTCCAGGAGAACCGTATTGCTCTTACTCCCGATGCGGTAAATGTATTGGTAAATAACGGCCACAGGGTAATGATTGAATACCTTGCCGGCGAGGGTTCGCATTTTACAGATAATGATTACAACGAAGCAGGTGCAAAGATTGCTTACGACCGGAAAGAGGTGTACCAATGTGATATCCTCATTAAATCTGCACCGGTAGGTGAATCGGAAATTGAATTGCTGAAACCCGGACAAACAATTATTTCGCCCATACACCTGGCCGTTATGAAAGCAGAGATACTGGAAGCCATGATGGAGAAAAGAGTTACCGCACTCTCCTTTGAAAACCTGAAAGATGATTCGGGCAACAACCCCATTGTACGCAGCATGAGCGAAATTGCAGGAAGTGCCGTGATGCTGATTGCCGGGCAATACTTAAGCAGTTTTAACAATGGTAAAGGGATGTTGCTGGGAGGTATCAGTGGAATTCCACCAACAAAAGTGATTATCATCGGTGCAGGTATTGTGGGTGAATATGCAGCCCGTACCGCATTGGCAATGGGCGGAAGTGTGAAGGTGTTTGATAATAATATTTATAAGTTGAAACGGATGCAAACGGCTATCGGTCACCGCATGTGGACATCAGTGATTGAACCAAAAATACTTGCCAAACAATTGAAGACCTGCGATGTGGCTGTGGGCGCTTTATCATCTATTGGCGGTGCAAGGAGCCCCATTGTTGCATCGGAAGAAATGGTGGCGCAAATGCGGCCCGGCAGTGTAATTGTTGATGTAAGTATTGACAGGGGCGGATGTTTCGAAACAAGTGAAGTTACCAGTCATGAAAGCCCCATCTTTATGAAGCACGGAGTTATTCATTATTGTGTGCCCAATATTCCAAGCGGTTTTGCACGTACCGCTTCACAGGCCATAAGCAATGTGCTGATGCCGTTGTTAATTGAAATTGCAGATGAAGGCGGACTGGAAAAATTATTATGGCACAAGTTCAATATCCGCAACGGGATTTATCTTTTTAAAGGATCGCTTACCAATTTTTATCTCAGTCAGCGGTTTGATTTAAAATACACCGATTTGAATTTGCTGATAGCAAGCAGGGGGTAGGGATTTGAAAATTTGGGAATTTGAAGATTTGGAAATGTAACTGGCTTGGTTATACTAAAATCAAGAAATTTGGATATATTAATTTTGAATAGACACTGGCTTTAATACTGATTAAAAGTTTAGAGTGCCAAGCTCCGCAGGAGCCACCTGTTTATAAAGAGATGCAAAAGTGAGTTCCGGCTCCGTAGAGTGCCAAGCTCCGCAGGAGCCACCTGTTTATAAAGAGATGCAAAAGTGAGTTCCGGCTCCGTAGAGTGCCAAGCTCCGCAGGAGCCACCTGTTTATAGAGAGATGCAAAAGTGAGTTCCGGCTCCGTAGGAGCCACCTTAAGATGAAAATCATTTAAATGGCAAATACCTTTTCCCAAATTTATCTTCAATTTGTTTTTGCTGTCCGCAATCGCCAAAGTCTTATTCCCGCAGAGCATAAAGAAGAGTTACATAAATATATAACTGCAATTGTACAAAATCGCAAAGCAAAAATGATTGCTGTTCATTGTATGCCCGATCATGCACATTTGTTTGTTGGATTCAGGCCTTCTCTATCCATTTCAGATTTTGTGAAAGAAATAAAAGTTGAGAGCAATGAATTTCTGAATAGTCAAAGCTGGATGAAAAATAAATTCAGCTGGCAGGAGGGATATGGTGTTTTCTCTTATGGCCATTCACAAATAGACACTGTGGCAAAATATGTATTGAATCAGGAGCTGCATCATAAAAAGAAAACATTCAGGGAAGAATATCTTGAGTTCCTCGATAAATTTCAAATACCATTTGAAGAAAAATATTTGTTTGAATTCCTCTGATAAGCAGGAGGCTCCTCCGGAGCCATACTCACTTATAATGCTTACTATAAACAGGAAGCTCCTTCGGAGCAATTTTTAAGAATTTGGTATTTCAGCAGAACCTGGTAAAACAATCAATATTATTCTATTATCGGTATCAAACAGCTCAATGAAGTAAATAGAAACCTGTTAGCCACTTGTTTGTAATTTTTTATTTATACTCTTCTCTCTCCGGCATAAACACATCAATCACTTTACAATTGCTGATGGCTTTACCGCCATGTTTTATATTGGAAGGAATGGTTACAACAGCACCGGCTGTTAACTGTTCTGTTTGTCCATCAACCGTTAATTCAAATATCCCTTCCACCAAATGCATCACCTGTTCATGTATATGCGAATGTTCAGGAATGGGAGAGTTGGCTGTTATATCCCAGAAAGCAATGGTGGAAGTTCCTGTATGAATAAACTTTCCCGTATAACCGGGAAACATTTCTTTTGCTGTGATGTTGGAGAGATGGTGGAAATACATTTTATACTTTGATTTTAATAAAGGGTTGTGCAGTTTAAGGTTTTAACGTTGAACGTTCTTGTAATTCTAAATTCAAAATAACAGTCAGCAGCTTAAATTTTAAATAACCTTAAACCTTTAACATGAAACGTGAAACCGATAATTCAGTTTTTATAATCCCCTATCCCAATCTTGTAATTGCAGAAATTATATTCTTCTTCATCATTACTGCTCACAATCACCAAACGATTTGTGCAATACTCATTGATCAACCGATGATACAATGCAATACCATCTGCATCTAAGTTGGTACATGGTTCATCAAGCAATACAACAGGCACATCACTTAATATCGCCTGTGCCAATTTCACCCTTTGCTTCATACCGCTGCTGAAATTGCGGATCTGTTTATCCGTTGCTTTTTCCAATCCAAGAAGGGTAATAATTCCTGTTATCGTTAATGAAGAAAGAAATGGTTTGAAGGATTGATGAAATTCCAGAAATTCAAACAAGGTCATTTCTTCCGGCAGTTCCAAATAAGGAGCCGCAATGCTGAGATGCTGATGATGATTTTCGGCTGCAATGAATTTACCGGCAGCAAGTATTTCAATTTTGCCTTCTGAATGTTGCACGGCTCCTGCAATTACCTGCAGCAAAGTTGATTTACCCGAACCGTTGTTGCCGGTTATGGCATACGCATTACCGTTGCTGAATTCGTATGTGAAGTGACGAAAGATCCATTCCCTGTTGTATCGCTTACCGGCATCAGAAAGCAATATCTTCATCGGTTATGTGTTGAGATTGACGTTTGATGATTCCGATCTCCGACTTTTTGATAAAGCCAAGTATCTCATCCCTTGTTTCTGTTACAGACAACATACTTTCTATCAGCTCCACTGCTTTTGAAACAATATGTTTTTCTACAAACAGGATATGATAAATTTTAAAAATCTCTTCTATGGTTTCTTTTGAATAACCTCTGCGGCTCAATCCTACATTGTTGATGCCCACATAACTCAACGGTTCCCTTGCTGCTTTCACAAATGGAGGAACATCTTTACGGATGGCTGTCATGCCGGCAATGTATGTATGACGGCCAATATGTGTAAACTGGTGCGCTGCGCTCAAGCCGCCGATAATGGCAAAATCATCAACGGTAACATGGCCTGCCAGTTGAACAGAATTGGCAAGAATAACATGGTTGCCAACAATACAATCATGTGCCACATGTGCATACGCCATAATAAGACAGTTGCTGCCAACCTTTGTTGTTTTCTTTTCAGATGTACCACGGTGAACGGTTACACATTCACGTATGGTAGTGTTATCTCCAATTTCAGCCAGTGTATATTCTCCTTTGAATTTCAGGTCCTGCGGAACGGCACCAATGACTGCGCCGGGGAAGATCCTGCAATTCTTTCCAATTCTTGAACAGGAGAAGATGTTAACATTGCTCATGACATGTGTGCCATCTCCTATTACCACATCATCATGAATAACGGAGAAAGGATCAATGGTTACGTTTGCTCCAATCTGAGCTTTTGGATGTATATGTGCCAGGTTACTAATCATTCTTGGGTCTTTTTACAATTTGAGCAGTCAAATCCGCTTCACATACCACTTTGCTGCCCACAAATACGGTTCCCCTCATTTCGCAAATACCACGCCGAATAGGATTCTTTAATTCCATTTTTAAAATTAAGGTATCGCCGGGAACAACTTTCTGTTTAAACTTACAGTTGTCCACCTTCAGAAAATAAGTATCATACTTGTCTTCGGTATTTTTTGGTATGGCCAAAACTCCACCGCATTGTGCCAGCGCTTCAATCTGTAATACACCCGGCATTACATAGTTGCCCGGAAAATGTCCCTGGAAGTAAGGCTCATTATAGGTTACATTCTTTACCCCAACAATCAACGTGTCGGTAAGTTCAATGATTTTATCAACCAATAAAAAAGGATAGCGGTGCGGTAATATTTTTTCAATTGCCGTAGCATCATGCACCGGTGTTTTGTCGGGATAATAAGCCGGAACATTTATTTTAAAACGGTTTTGTTTTATATGCTCTTTGATTTTTCTTGCAAAGGCTACATTGCTTGCATGGCCGGGCCGGTTGGCAATGATGTGTGCTTTAAAAGGCATGCCCACCAAAGCCAGATCGCCAATAAGATCCAGCAATTTATGACGTGCAGGTTCATTGGGGAACCGGAGTTTAAGGTTATTGAGATAACCTTCGCTGGTGATGGCAAACTTTTCTTTACCAAATGCTTTTGATAAACTTTCAAGTTGCTCATCGGTAACGGGTTTATCAACCACTACAATGGCATTGTTGAGATCGCCACCTTTGATGAGGTTATTCTTTAACAGATATTCTAATTCATGAAAGAAGGAAAATGTACGGCAGGGTGCAATTTCTGTATTAAACTCACTTACATGCCTTAACTGTGCATGTTGTGTGCCCAGCACGGGTGAATTAAAATCAATCAATGTGTTGATGCGGTAATCAGGGGCAGGCATTGCTACCATTTCCACTTTCTTGTCTTCATCAAGAAAGTAAATATTATGGTCAATGCTGTACCAGGTTTTAATGGCATCCTGTTTTTTTCTTCCTGCTTTTTCAATTGCTTCAACATAGGGGCGGGAGCTGCCATCGAGGATAGGAATTTCGGCCCCGTCAATTTTAACCAATACATTATCTATTTCACAACCAACAAAAGCTGCCAGTAAATGTTCAACAGTATTTACCGTAGCTCCGTTATTGGATAGTGTGGTGCTCCTGTTTGTTTCAACTACAAAATCAACATCGGCTTTTACCGTAGGCTGATCTTTGAGATCGGTACGTTGAAAAAAAATGCCGGTGTTTGGTTCAGCCGGTTCCAGAATCATGGTCACTGCCTGCCCCGAATGGATACCAACACCCGAAATGGTGATGGTTTCTGCAAGAGTATGCTGGTTGGTGCTGCTGTTGCTGCTGTTCATGGGCACGAAAGTAATAAAAAGAGGCTAAACGGTTGTAAGTACAGTGGGCAATAAGGGGAATCAGATACTTTCTTTTTCTGTAATCAATTGTTTAATCAGCTGTTCCAGTTCAACAATTCGCTTTTCCATTTCGGGGAGGCTGCGGAAAATGGCCTGGCTGCGGAGGGTGCTGGTATAATCAAAAGCAGGCGAACCTGTAACCACACTGTTGGGCACTTTCATAGATTTGCTAACGCCACTTTGTGCATTGATGCGGCTTCCATCGGCAATGGTAATATGGCCAACAATGCCTGCCTGCCCGCCAATCATTACCTTGTTGCCTATTTTGGTACTGCCGCTTACACCGGTTTGTGCAGCTATAACTGTATAGTTTCCTATCTCAACATTATGTGCTATCTGTATCAGGTTGTCGAGCTTAGCGCCTTTGTGGATGATGGTTGAACCCATAGTTGCCCTGTCTATACAGCTGTTGGAACCGATTTCCACTTCATCTTCCACCACCACATTTCCAATTTGCGGTACTTTCTTATAAGTTCCATCGGGCTGGGGTGCAAAACCAAATCCATCACCGCCCAATACCGTTCCCGCATGAATAATTACTTTATTGCCTACCACACAATCATGATAAATTTTTACGCCGGGGTGAAGGATGCAGTTATCGCCTACCACTACATTATTTCCGAGGAAACAATGCGGATATACTTTTACATTTTTACCCAGCTTAACATTATCTCCAATGTAAGTAAAGGCTCCAACAAATACATGTTCGCCCAGGCTGGCTGTTTTGGAAACAAAGGAAGGTTCCTGAATACCCGTCATCTTTTGTTCCATGATCTGCTCATAAGTTTGAAGCAAAGTAGCAAAGGCACTGTAGGCATCGGGTACACGAATAAGAGTGGAAGTAACCGGTTGTTTCAGCTCCAGTGATTCATTGATGATGATGATGGAAGCTCCGGTGGTATATAAATAATCTTCGTATTTGGGATTGGCCAAAAAGGCAAGATGACCGGCAGCCGCTTCTTCAATTTTACTGAATGAATGAACGGTTGCATCGGGGTTACCCTCCACATTTCCTTTAATAATGAGTGCAATTTGAGAGGCCGAAAACTCCATGTATCCTGTCTTAATGTTTTAAAGTTACTTTCAAAACGCTTCCAAACAATCTTTTATGATGTCAATTGCCTGTTTTTTACCGCAAGGAAGGGTTGCAAAGGTAGAATTTTTTAACCGGGCTTTCGATTGCTTTATGGATCAGCCCGTATTCAATTTCCGAAATGTCTTTTACACTGCCATCTTTAAATAAAATATTAATGCGTTCGTTGCCGGGATTGTACATACGATTTTCGGCAATGCCATCAAACACAAAAAAAGAAACTTCATCTGCACTGAGAGACAATTGCTCCTGCGCTTTTTGTTGTATGGCTTCTATTTCTTTTTGAAGGAAAGGGTGCATCTGCAATTTGGTTTTGAGCATATTCCGGTTCAGCAACCATTGGCTGAGCAGACTCAAAACTTTGTCGGGGTGGTGCATCCATTTTTTGATGGAGGCAAGAATATCGTAATCATCCAGCTCGCAAAACTTAGCTAAGTTGTTTTTAATGAATGTTGCTGATTGGGTTGTTCTTAAAAATTCATCCAATACCGGCGATGAAGAAAAACTTCCGCTTTCCTGTTTGGCTAATATTCTTGCCCTTTCTAAAATTTTCACCAGCATATTTTCTGCACTTAACACTGTTTTATGCAGGTAAACCTGCCAGTACATTAATCTCCGGGCCACTAAAAATTTTTCAATGGAATAGATGCCTTTTTCTTCAACCACCAACTCATTGTTATGCACCGTTACCATTTTAATAATACGGTCGTAACCAATTACACCTTCACTTACACCACTGTAAAAACTGTCACGGGTGAGGTAATCCATCCGGTCCACATCCAATTGGCTGCTGATGAGCTGATGCAAAAATTGCTTGTGATAAGTTCCTTTAAAAATGGAAATTGCAAGATCTAACGCACCGTTGAACTCTTTGTTGAGATGTTCAAATATCAACAAAGAAATTTCTTCATGATGCACATCTTCAATCAATACATGTTCCAATGCATGCGAAAAAGGCCCGTGGCCAACATCATGCAGCAGGATGGCTAATTTAGCTGCCTGCTCTTCTTCAGTTGTTATTTCAATGCCTTTGCTTTTCAATTCAATCAATGCCATGTACATTAAGTGATAAGCGCCCATGCTGTGATGCAGCCTTGAATGTACAGCGCCGGGATACACCATTTGGGCCAAAGCCATTTGATGAATGCGGCGCAAACGCTGATAAAAGGGATGGGATAACACCTGGTAAATGAGGTCATCATCAAACGTAATGAAACCATATACCGGATCGTTGACTATCTTTCTGAACTTCATTTTTTTAACTGTTAAATATCAATCCTGCAAGTGTGCAAAGGTAATATCTTGTGCCCTGATTCCTGTACCTTGTGTTCTTAACTTCAAACTTCAACTTTAAACAGCAAACAACTTTCATGGCATTAGCAAAAATTCTTTGGGTTGATGATGAAATTGAAAGTCTTCAATCGCAGAAACTTTTCTTAGAGAGCAAAGGGTACGAGGTACATACACTCACCAACGGGTTTGATGCCATTGATTATGTAAAAGAAAATCCGGTTGATGTGGTGCTGATGGATGAAAGCATGCCCGGCATCACCGGTTTGGAAACACTAACCAAGATCAAGGAAGTGAACCAGTCTATTCCGATTGTACTCATCACCAAAAATGAAACCGAGAATTTAATGGACGATGCCATCGGTTCTCAAATAAGCGATTACCTCATCAAACCTGTAAATCCCAACCAGGTATTGCTGAGTTTAAAAAAAATCATTGATAATAAACGGTTGGTTTCAGAAAAAACAACATCGGCTTACCAACAGCAGTTCCGCAACCTGTTTATGGCGCTCAACAGCAGTCCCGATTACAATGAGTGGATGGATATTTATAAAAAATTAGTGTATTGGGAACTGGAAATGAGCAAGGCCGACAGCCCGGAAATGAGTGAAGTGCTGCAAACACAAAAAGGTGAAGCAAACAATGAGTTTTTTAAATATATTTCAAAGAACTATGCACAATGGCTGAAACCAAAAGCAACAGCAGCGCCCATCATGAGCCATACTTTACTTCAGTTTAAAGTATTGCCGCATCTTGAAAAAGGAACACCATTATTTTTTATTCTCATTGATAACTTACGTTTTGATCAGTGGAAAGCCATTCAGCCCATTTTTGCCGAAAGCTTTCGCATAACAGAAGAAGATTCGTTTTATTCCATTTTGCCAACAGCCACTCAATATTGCCGCAATGCAATTTTCAGCGGATTGCTGCCCGTTGATATTGAAAAAAAATTCCCGCAGCAATGGAAGAATGATTATGAAGAAGGAGGAAAAAATCTGCATGAGGAAGAATTCTTCCGTGCACAGTTGCAACGATTGGGCAAGGGTGATCTGAAAGCATCTTTCACCAAAGTTGTAAATCACCAGGCTGGGCAGGACCTGGTAAACAATATTCACAACCTCATGAAGAATGACATCAATGTGATTGTTTACAATTTTGTAGATATGCTAAGCCATGCACGTACTGAAATGGAAGTGCTGAAAGAATTAGCCAATGACGAAAAAAGTTACCGCAGCATAACCGTAAGCTGGTTTGAACATTCGCCTTTATACCAGGCGTTGAAAAAAATAGCCGATAAAAAAATAAACATTGTAATGGCTACCGATCACGGAAGCATCCGTGTGCAAAAAGCAGCAAAAGTAATTGGGGATAAAGAAACCACTACCAACATCCGTTACAAACATGGCCGCAATTTAAACTTTGAGCCCAAAGATGTACTGTCGTTCCGTGATCCTGCTGAAGTGGGATTGCCCTCCCCAAATGTAAACTCATCTTTCATTTTTGCAAGGGAAGATATGTATCTCTGCTATCCCAACAATTATAATTACTATGCCAATTACTACCGCAATACCTTTCAGCATGGCGGGGTGAGTTTGGAGGAAATGATTATACCGGTGGTACGCATGACGAGTAAGTAAGGGAAACGGGAATTTGTAATTTGGAATTGGAGGATTGGGAGTTTGTGGAAAAATCATTCAGGTGATTTCATTAACTGAGCTGCAGTACCAATAAATTTGCCGTGATGAAATACAATCAATCAACTTTAGATAAATTAGAAGCAATACTTGAAGAATGCGGCTATGTGGTACGTTATGAAAGAGGAAACTTTCAAAGCGGCTACTGCATTCTGGAAGACAGGAAAGTAGTGGTGCTGAATAAATTCCTGTTATTAGAAAGCCGCATCAGTACCGTAATTGATTTAATTCCACAGGTGAATATTACTTATGATGCTTTAACTGCAGATTCGCAAAAGTTGTATGATGAAGTGATGGCTCTTGCAGCGGCAAAAGCAACAGAGTAATTAAAAATGAAAGTTAAGAATGAAAAAGTCAGTTGCCTTTGTATTTACTTTTTCATTTTTTATTCTTCATTTCTCATTTCTAATTTTTGTTAAGTGAGCTATCCTCCCATAAAAATTACGTTTCTCGGCACCGGCACCAGCAGCGGCGTTCCTATGATTGGGTGCGAATGTGAAGTTTGTTCATCCACTAACATAAAAGACAAACGTCTCCGCAGCAGTATTATGGTGGAAACTCCGCACACAACTATTATTGTTGATACCAGTCCCGATTTTCGTTACCAGGTGCTGCGGCTGGGAGTAAAAAAAGTAGATGCCATCCTTTTTACACATCCGCATAAAGATCATATTGCCGGGTTGGATGATGTAAGGGCGTTTAATTTTCTTACTAAAAAACCCATGGAGATCTATTGTAATTATCTTACAGAAGAAGCATTACGAAGAGATTTTTATTATGCCTTCTCCGATACAAAGTATCCCGGTGTGCCCGAAATAAATCTTCATACAATTACAGACCAACCCTTTACTGTTAACGATCTGCTGATACAACCCATATTGGTATGGCATTTAAAAATGCCGGTGTTGGGTTTTCGTTTTGGCCCTTTTACATACATAACCGATGCCAATCATATTGAAGAAGAAGAGAAAGAAAAGATAAAGGGCAGCAAAGTAATGGTGCTGAATGCGCTGCGTAAAAAAAAGCATATCTCACACTATAATTTAGAAGAAGCCATTCAATTAGTGCAGGAGCTGCAGGTGCCCGAGGCTTACTTTACACACATCAGTCACCAATTGGGTTTGCATAATGAAATTGAACATGCCTTGCCTGAGGGTATTCATTTAGGATATGATGGGTTAACACTTGAGTTTTAAAAAAAGAAAGTACCAACAACCCGATGTAATAAAGGTAAGATGATAAGCCACAGAGTGGCAGCCTGTTTATAGAAAAATAAAGCCAAAATCATATAGACTCCGCAGGAGTCATCTAACAAAGCAGGCGGCTCCTGTGGAGCCTGATAATTCGATTGCATTTTTCCTATAAACAGAATGCTCCTAACGGAGCTTACTTAATGACATTGACCCACTACCCGCTTTGCAGTATTTCATCTGCCTTTTATTGCTACTATTTTTATGTATGCAGTTTACCCAAAGCAAATGGATCAAAGCGTATTTTACCTTTTCCCAAAAAGAAAGACGGGCGGTTATTCTTTTAGCAGTCCTTGCTGTTTTCTTTGCATTGCTTCCTACCATGTTTCCTTTTTTGGTGAAAGATGAAACAGAGCTGGTTGTTGATACAGCTACTCAAAGTCAGTTAGCTCAATTAAAAATTATTTCTGACAAGAATGAATACAGAAGGGATGATGAACAAACGGGTCATCTGTACCAACCAAAATATCCGGCTTATGCAAACAATAAAAGAGGTCAACCAGCCGGTGAACTATTTTATTTCAATCCCAACACCGCAAGTGCAGAAGAATGGCAGCGGCTTGGTATAAGAGCAAAAACCATTCAAACCATTCTCAACTACCGCAACAAAGGCGGTAAGTTTTACAAAGCAACTGATCTTGAGCGTATTTATGGGTTACATCATGAAGAATTGGAAAGATTACTGCCTTATGTGAAAATTGAAATACAAACAGGCGGCAACAATGAAACAAACAGTTTTACAGCAACAACGGAAAAGAAATTTGAAGCAAGAGAAACAAAGAGTATAGTGGTTGATATCAACAGTGCCGATACAACTGAATGGAAAAAATTGTACGGCATCGGCAGCAAGCTTTCGCAACGCATCGTCAATTTCAGGTCAAAGCTGGGCGGATTTGTTACTGTTGAGCAGGTGGGCGAAACTTTTGGCCTGCCCGATTCTACTTTTCAAAAAATAAAACCGCAGCTTCATGTCAATTCATCATCTGTAAAAACAATTAAGCTTAATTCAGCCACAATTGATGAGTTTAAATCTCACCCCTACATTAAATATGCGGTGGCCAATGCCATTGTGCAATACAGAAATGAGCATGGCAATTTTAAATCCGTAGCCGACCTTCAAAAGTTAGGCGCCATTGATGAAACCCTGTTCAAAAAGATTGCTCCCTACCTGTTGGCAGAGTAGGGAAAAATATTTTTTATTTCCGCTAACAGATGTTAGCGAATCTCCTATATTTGCATTGCCGTTTCGATTGATTGCTATATGTAACACGTTGAGTCATGGTGCTGTTTTTAAAATCAGTTCATGGCTCAACTTATTTTAAACCATTCAGAATGAATTTTGCTCAGAACGAAGTAACAGCACATGTTGCACAGGTAGCTCGGGATTTTGCACAGAAACATATTAAACCGCATGTAATGGAATGGGACGAGGCCCAGCACTTTCCAAAAGATGTGATGCAGGAAATGGGGAAACTTGGATTGATGGGCATTTTTGTTCCTGAACAGTATGGAGGCAGCGGGTTTGGCTATTACGAATATGTAACGGCCATTGTTGAAGTAGCCAAAGTGTGTGGTTCAATTGGATTAAGCCTTGCAGCTCACAATTCGCTTTGTACCGGGCATATTCTGTACTGTGCCAATGAAGAACAGAAGAAAAAATATTTACCTAAACTGTCAAGCGGCGAATGGATAGGAGCATGGGGATTAACAGAACCCAATACCGGCAGCGATGCAGCCAATATGCAAACAACAGCAGTAAAAGATGGCAATGAATGGATAGTAAATGGAACCAAATCCTGGATCACCCATGGCATAAGCAGTGATGTGGCTGTAGTTGTAGCCCGTACAGGAGAACCGAGAACCAGCGGTAACTCCACTGCTTTTATTGTTGAAAGAGGAACACCCGGTTTTAAAGCCGGTAAGAAAGAAAACAAACTCGGCATGCGTGCAAGTGAAACAGCAGAAATGATTTTTGATAACTGCCGTATTCCCGATGCAAACAGAATGGGAGAGGTGGGAGATGGTTTCCGCCAGGCATTGAAAATATTGGATGGCGGACGAATTTCCATTGCAGCCTTATCACTTGGTATTGCCAAAGGTGCTTATGAAGCAGCATTGAAATATTCGCAGGAACGGTATCAGTTTGATCAGCCTATTTCTAACTTCCAGGGTATCTCATTTAAACTTGCCGATATGGCAACAGAAATTGCTGCTGCTGAATTGCTGATTATGAAAGCTGCTGATCTTAAAAATCGTGGTGAAAAAGTAACTGAAGCCGGAGCCATGGCAAAATATTATGCCAGTGAAATTGCAGTGAAAACGAGTAATGATGCGGTGCAGATATTTGGAGGGTATGGTTACACCAAAGATTTTCCGGTTGAGAAATTTTACCGTGATGCAAAACTCTGCACGATTGGTGAAGGCACCAGTGAAATACAGAAAATTGTTATTGCAAGGGAAGTATTGAAATGAGTTTTTCGAGGAAATAGACAGTATAGTAGCTGAATTTATGTTAATTTAGCTATCTTAGTGTCTAAATTAATGAAAATTGAAACTCAACAGGCTTCTCACTAACAGTATAAAAAAGCGGATAGGTCTGCAAAAGGTATTGCTTTTGTACGGAACAAGAAGAGTGGGTAAAACCTATATTCTCAAAGAAATAGAAAAGGAATATAAGGAAGATTGCCTTTTATTAAATGGTGAAGATTTGGATGATATTGAACGGTTATCAAGAAGAACAGCAGCTAACTACAAAGCCTTGCTTGGTTCCAAAAAACTTTTATTGATTGATGAAGCGCAGCATATACCGGAAATTGGGAAAGTGTTGAAATTAATCATTGATACTGTTGAAGGCATAACAGTTATTGCTTCAGGGTCGTCATCGTTTGATTTAATTAATAAAACAGGTGAACCACTGGTTGGGCGCAGTTATACCTATCAACTTTTTCCAATAGCGCAATGTGAACTGGGAGAAGATGTTTTGACAGCAAGCCGAAATCTTGAACAGCGACTGATTTATGGAGGTTATCCCGAACTATGGCAGATACCGGATGAAGTTGAAAAAGCTGCGTATTTAAAAGAGTTGGTGACGGGATATTTGATAAAGGATATTTTTATCTTCAGGGAAATACGAAACTCTGCAAAAATTTTTCAATTACTTAAACTGTTAGCCTACCAGGTAAGTAATGAAGTATCATTGAACGAACTGGCTACTCAGCTGGGTATTCATAAAGATACGGTAGAGCACTACTTTGATTTGCTTACAAAAGTATTTATCATTTATCCACTTTCTGGCTACGGAGGCAACCTTCGCAAAGAAGTTGTGAAAACCAAGAAGTGGTATTTTTTTGATAATGGTATTCGTAATGCCATCATTAATGACTTTAAGCCATTGCAAAGCCGCAATGATGCCGGTGTATTATGGGAACAATATATTTTAAGTGAAAGGCAAAAGCGCAACCACTACCGGCAGCTTACACCCGGTTACTATTTTTGGCGAACTTACGATCAGCAGGAAATTGATTTCATTGAAGAAAATGAAAGTGGCCTTATTGCGATGGAATGTAAATGGGGCAATACAAAGGCAAAAATTCCAGGCGCTTTTTCAAAAGCATATCCCAATGCACAATACAACGTAATACGCCGGGATAATTATTTAGAATGGATTACATAAGATCAGCGCCATTGGTAAAGCCACTCGTGACGTACAGAAGATTGTTATTGCAAGGGAAGTATTAAGATAGGTTTAAGCAATACGGGAAATACAGAGATCTCAATGTTGCGGTAATCAGGCAGGCAGCATAATCGTAAATACACTTCCTTTATCTTTTTCACTTTCTATAACCAGCTTTCCGTTTATCTTTTGCAATAATTCTTTTACTAAAAAAAGTCCGAGCCCGCTTCCTTTTTCACCACCTGTACCTTTGGTTGTTTCAGTTGAGTTGCTTTGCAACTGCTCCAATTGTTCAATTGTCATACCTGTGCCTTCATCTCTTACCGTTATACAAACATGATTGTTTTTGTTGAATGAACAAACCTCTATCAGTCCTCCTTCCCTGCTGAATTTGATGGCATTTGTAAGCAGGTTACGCAATGCAATTGACAGTATCTGTTCATTTCCCGCTGCATTGTTAACTTCTGTATGGGTTTGAATGGAAATTGTTTTTTGATGAGCCTGCGCTTTTACATCGCTTACTGCATCTTGAATAAGATGAGTGAAGTCTATCATCGTAATTGCAGGAAGGGTATTTTTTATTTGCATATTGGCCCAGGCCAGTAAATTATCGAGCATATTACCCGTTTGGGTAACAGCCTGGAATGTTTGGTTTTTAAACTGTTCTTTTTTTTCTGCAGGGAGTGAAGGATTATTGCTCAGTGTGAGGTATGATTTCAGTGTTACCAAAGGGTTACGCAAGTCGTGGCTGATGATGCTGAACAAACGGTCTTTTACATGATTGAGTGTTTGTAATTCATCTTTTTGTTTGCCGATTTGTTCATTTTTTTCTTTCAGCAGCAGGTTGTTTTGCTTTATGCGGCGGTAGAAATAAAATAAGGAAGCAAACAATAAGAACGCAGCTGCAGAAACAGTGATGAAAATATTCCGTTGATTTTTTTGCTTCACTACTTCAGCATCTTTTTTTATTATTTCGGCATTCTTTTTTTCAACCTGGTAATCAGCTTCCAATTGTGTAAGCCGGTTTTTATTGTCGGTACTGAAAAGGCGGTCTTTAAGTGTATAATATTTTTTCTGGTAAACCGATTGCAGGCGGTAATCGTTCATACTTTCATACATATCAGCCATGTTTCTGTAGTTTTCCATTTCAATGGCAGGGCTGCCTGCTTTCAGTGCATAGGCAATACTTTTATTAAAAGCTTCTTTCGCTTTTTCAAAATTTTTCCCTTTGGCATGCGTGGCAGCTACATTGTTATAAAATGCAGCCCAAATGTCGGGAGGTGTTTCCAATGCATTTAAAATTGCATAGCCGCTGTCGTAATAAGCAAGTGATTGATTGATATGATTGAGGTGTTTGTGTGTTAACCCGATATTTATTAGTGTATTGGCAATAAGATACTGATCATTAATTAGCCTGGTTATGCGTAATGATTTTTGCTGATAAACCAATGCAGCTTCATACTGCTTTTGCTGGTTAAGGATATTTCCCCGCTCACTGTAAATACTGCTTAACTGGGCACTGTCTTTAATGGCTTTTACCAGTACCTCTGCTTTGTCATAATATTCATTCAGTTTTTGCAGGTTGTTGTTGCTGCTGTAAACATTTCCAACAGACATCAATGCATTTGACAATCGAAAGGTATCTTTCAAGGTTTCATAAATACGAATGGATTGCTGATAATTTTCCAAAGCTTTATCATAATCACTTTTTACCAGGTAACAAAAACCGGTACTGTAATAACTGTTTGCCAATTGCAGTTGCAGGTTTAGTTTTTTTGCCAGCTCTTGTACTTTAATAAAATAAGCAATGGCTTTGCCGGCATTATTATCCATGTAGTAATTGCCAATTTTCCGGTAAGCAACCAGTTTAGCGGTGTCTGGAATATTGGTGTCTACCAGTTTTAATAAACTATCAACTTCACCTGTTGTTTGTGCTGTAGCCGAAAAAATGACCAGGGAAAAAAGGAGGGGTAAAAACTTCTGCATGAAAAAAGTTAAGTCAGTCAAATGAATCGTTTGATGGCAGCAGTGCCAATAACGGTTTGTATAACAGCATCGGTAAAGGTTTTACCAATGCGCAGTTGAATATTGTTAAGGAAGATGGTTTCACTGTCAACAGCTGTAACTTTTTGTTTATTCACCATGTGTGTTCTTGAAATACGGATGAAGTTTTGTGCCGGTAATTGCTGCTCAAGGTTTTTCATGCTCACAAGTGCAACCTGCCTGCTGCCATTTTGCTGAAAGATGGTTACAAAATCGCCCAGCGATTCAATATACAATACATCAACATAGGCAATACGTACAAACATATTTTTATCCCGGATGAAAAATGAACCATCGGGCTGTAATTGAAATGCATCTGTTGCCGGAGTGGATTCTTTCATGGCTGCAAGTGAACGGGCTTTTTCTACGGCCCTCATCAAACGTTCCTGCGCAACAGGTTTTACGAGGTAATCTATGGCATCAACTTCAAAAGCATCAACTGCATAGCTGGGGTGTGAGCTGATGAAAATAATCAAGGGCAGTTCTTTTAAACTTTTAACGAGTTGAATACCGGTAAGCCCGGGCATTTCAACATCCAGCAGCAGCAAATGGGGTGTATGTGTTTTTAATTGTTGCAATGTGGTAAAGGCATCTTCGCAAACAGCCAGGCATTCAGTGCCGGGTATCTGCTGTAGTTGTTGCAATGTCAGTTCACGGTACAGTTCATCATCGTCTGCAATAATATAAGATAAGAGTTGGTTCATTTGTGTTGATTGCCGACAAATCTACTGAAAAGAAGCGTTCACCTACTTTATTGCAGGGTTCATCTACTTCTGATAAAATGGGTTGTGATGATGGGTTAGATTTACCTCGGTTTTTCATAGGATATTGGATTTAAAACGGGCCTGCATTTCTATACGGGCCCTTATTTTAAAAAAGATTTTTTAATTATATTGTTTGTTAACCACTGAACCTTGGCATCTTTCATCCCCCGATTAAATCGGGGGCTTTTGTTTCATACTTATTTTATGGCGAATAACAAATGATTGAAAAAAAATAAACACATGAAAAAGATCAATCCAAAAAATCTTCTTCTTCTTTCTTTCCATACTTCCCAAACAAGCCATCAATAGCTCCGCCAAAAATGGGAAACTTTTCTTTGGCAAAATTTTTAATTACCTCAATTGC
The DNA here is from genome assembly GCA_947085245.1 of uncultured Chitinophagaceae bacterium. Classification (GTDB taxonomy): domain Bacteria; phylum Bacteroidota; class Bacteroidia; order Chitinophagales; family Chitinophagaceae; genus Lacibacter. The sequence continues at coordinate 24,733 of CAMTVU010000046.1, forward strand.
TTTGTACGCTTGTTTTTCTGTTAAGCCTTCTGCCATTAAACGTTCAATTAAATCCTGCATAAGCCCCTAACCCCTAAAGGGGGATTTTGTTTTATTGTTTAAAAAATATTGTTTCCAAAAACATCTGCTTTTATAAGAAAAAACCTGCTGAATTATTTCAACAGGTTCAAGTTATAGTTCAGTGTTCGTACTTCGTACATCTAACTTCGTACATCATCAGGCTACCTTCAGCATACTCAATTTGCTCTTATCAAACTTATGCATTGCATATTCAAGTGAAAGATGGAATTTCTTTTCATCGCTGCCAGGCAAATCAAACATGGCATCGGTTAAAATACTTTCGCAAATGCTGCGCAAACCTCTTGCGCCTAATTTGTATTCCATTGCTTTGGATACCATAAAATCATACACATCTTCATCTATCGTTAACTCAATGCCTTCTATCTCAAATAATTTATGGTATTGTTTGATGAGTGCATTCCTGGGTACCACTAAAATCTGACGGAGTGTTTCTGCATCCAACGGATCGAGATGGGTTACTACGGGCAAGCGTCCCAGCAATTCAGGTATCAAACCAAAAGATTTCAGATCCTGTGCATTTACATACTGCAGCAGGTTCTTCTTCATGTGTTCCTGTTCTTCTTTGTTTACATTAAAGCCGATGGCATTTGTATTTACACGGCGTGCAATTACTTTATCAATGCCATCAAAAGCGCCACCGCAAATGAACAGGATATTCTGTGTATTGATTTTGATAAGTTTTTGCTCAGGATGCTTTCTTCCTCCCTGTGGCGGAACCAGTACTTCTGTACCTTCCAGCAACTTCAGCATACCCTGTTGCACGCCTTCACCACTTACATCACGGGTAATGGACGGGTTATCACCTTTACGTGCAATCTTATCTATCTCATCAATATAAACAATTCCTTTTTCAGCAGCTGCAATATCATAATTACAAACCTGCAACAAACGGGTAAGAATGCTTTCCACATCTTCACCTACATAACCGGCTTCTGTAAATACAGTTGCATCAACAATGGCAAAAGGAACATTTAATAAACGGGCAATGGTTTTTGCCAGCAGGGTTTTACCGGTACCGGTTTCGCCCACCATTACAATATTGCTTTTTTCAATTTCAACTTCGCTTTCTGTTTTTTGTTTTAAGCGTTTGTAATGATTGTAAACGGCAACAGCCAATACTTTCTTGGCGTCATCCTGTCCAATGATATATTCGTCTAAAAACCGTTTGATCTCAATTGGCTTTTTAACATTGAGTTTAAAATGCGATGTGGTTGCTTCATTGCGGAGAACCAGCTCCTGTGCAATGATTTCCTGTGCATGTTCAACGCAGTTTTCGCAGATATGACCTTCCTGTCCTGCAATGAGGATTTTCACTTCATCTCTGCTTCTTCCGCAAAATGAACAATGCAGCATGTTGTTTTTCGCCATTTGTAATGGATTTTCAGGTTGGGCTTGCATTTGCAATCCAACATCAAAGATAGTAAAGCCTTTTATTTATACTATAATTAAATAGGAAAACGCTTTTAACGAAATAATTCCCGGCTGGGGGATGTGCCGCCACCCGGTGTAAATAATACCGCTTTGAAATATATTTTAGTCCAATCATTTACTTGGGGCGGTATTATACAAGTATGTAATTTTGAAAGGTGCTATTGGACTATATAGTTCTTCCCTTTGGTATAAAAAGGGAAGAGGCGGTTAAGCTTCATTCCCTTTCAGTATTTTATCAAATTACTGCTTCGTTCTGCTAAAAAGTACAAGGCAGGTTTAGAGTTTATCGAGAATGCCATCTACAATACCATAGCCCATCGCTTCTTTGGCATCCATCCAGTAATCACGGTCAAAATCCTTTAATACCTGCTCCAGTGATTTGCCGCAGTTTTTGGCAAGGATCTTTGCACCCAGCTCTTTTGTTTTTGCAATTTGGGCAGCAATAATTTCCAGGTCGGCGCTGGTTCCCTGTGCACCGCCAATACTTGGCTGATGAATCATTACTTCACCATGCGGAAAAATATAACGCTTGCCTTTGGTACCACCGCTCAATAAAATAGAGCCCATTGATGCAGCCATTCCCATACAAATGGTACTTACTGGTGAGCTGATCATTTGCATGGTATCATAAATTACCATGCCACTTGTTACCACGCCTCCGGGGCTGTTGATATAAAGTTTAATTTCTTCGCCGGGCTTTTCTGCTTCCAGGTATAATAATTTGTTTACGATTTCTTTGGCAGAGGTATCATTTACAACACCCCAGAAAAAAATTCTCCGCTGCTCAAGGAATTTTTTATTGTAAGGCCCAAATGCAGCTGCGGTAAAATTTTCTAACGGGTTTTCTTTTGGTTCGTCGTCGTCGTCTTCAAAACGAACAGGAAATTTTAAATGATGCTGGTACATAGTTTCTTCAGTTTATACGTTTAGCTGTCTTTTGTTTTTCTTGGATTCATTACTAAAACTTCATCCACCAATCCATACTCTTTTGCTTCAATGGCGGTCATCCAGAAATCACGGTCGCTGTCTTCTTTTACTTTATCAATCGTTTGTCCACTGTGATAAGCAATGATTTCATACAACTCATTTTTGAGTTTTTTTACTTCATTCACCATAATCTGTATATCTGTAGCCTGACCGCCTGCGCCACCATAAGGCTGATGCAGCATTACACGTGAATGTTTCAACGCAGTACGTTTTCCTTTGGTGCCTGCACACATAAGCACGGCGCCCATACTTGCGGCAATGCCAATGGTAATGGTACTTAAATCAGGTGTGATGTACTGCATGGTATCATAAATACCTAAACCTGCATAGATACTGCCGCCGGGACTGTTGATGTACATCTGGATATCTCTTGTACGATCTGTACTTTCCAAAAACAACAACTGTGCAGTTACAATGTTGGCTACATAATCATTAATGGGTTCGCCCAGAAAAATAATACGGTCCATCATCAATCTTGAAAATACATCCATGCTGGCTACATTCATGGGACGCTCTTCAATAATGTACGGCGTAAGATTGGTTGGGTTGAAATGTGTTTGATAATTATGCAGGGTGGCGCCGGAAATTCCACGGTGCTTAACGGCGTATTTTTCAAATTCTTTATTCATCTGTTTCATTTTTATTTTTTTCTGATTACGAGATAGAATATTTACAAAAATCAATCTTCACATTCAGGGTAAAATTGTTCGATTCTTTTTTATAAATATTTGAAATCCATAATTGTTTTTTTTCCGGTTTGAAGGTAAGGGAATCGGGTGAATTAAACATATTTTCAAATACCGTGCAATGAATGAAAGCAGGACATTAAGGCAGGAAACAGGTTTGATGTTTGTGGTTTGTAGTTTGTGGTTGTTGAAGTTGGTTCATACATTATAAAAAATCCCGCCAATTTATCAGCGGGATTGTATCTTTTTCGTTCTTCTAACTTCGTATTTAATGGTGGTGGTGCTGATGCTCTTCGTTCATTTTTATGAATTCTTCGGCAGCCACTTCTTTTTCATCTTTCTTCACCTGCTGCTCAGCCCATGTAAAGATTTTTTCTGTTACTAATTTGCGGTAAGTACTGTCAACCTGTTGCTCATCTTTCAGCAGGGTTTCAACATACTGATCCAACCATGCCGCATTACCATCTGCCAGGTTCATACTGCCAAAATAACTCAGTACCTGCTGCCTCATGCTTTCTTTCAGTTCTTCAGGTGTAACATCCAGGTTGTTTTCAGTAGTAATTCTATCGCTGATAAGCGTCCAGCGTAATTGGTTATGAAAGGTTGGGTATTCGGCCTCTATCTGTTCGGGTGATTTTGGTCCCTGAGCACCTGTTGAAGGTTCGCCTGAAGTTGCCAGCCATTTTTTCAGAAAACTTTCAGGCAGTTCCATTTTGGTATCATTCAGCAATACATGATACAGGTGGTGCTGTAATTGATTGCTGCTTTGTTTATCCCAGTAAGCCTGTATATCTGCTTCAATGGCTGCACGGAATTCGGCTTCTGTTTTGATGTCTTTTGCGGGAAGAGCTTCTTTGAAAAAATCTTCGTTCAATTCTCTTTTCTCTATGAAACCAATTTTAGTAATGGTGAGTTTGAATGATTTCCCTTCTGCATCAATTGCATCCTTATAACCAAGATCACCAATTACCCAATTGCGTTCTTTTTCTTCAAATGCATCATTCAACTGTATAACTAAAGTATCCTCTTTCTTTAAGCCTTGTAATTTCGGGCGGTAAGCTTCAGAGAAATATTTTACCAGCAATGAATTGTCTTTCTTTAACCCGCTTTCCACCACATTGCCATCAGCATCGCTTTCTTCAAAAGTGAGGTTCAGCACATTGTCATCACTTGTTACTGTTTCGGGCTCAGTCATTTTGCCAAAACGGTTTTGCAAACGTTCAACTTCTTCGTTCACCATTTCGGCAGTAGCTTTCACTTTATAATAAGGAGCCGAAATTTTGCTGAGGTTAATATCAAACGCAGGTTTTAAACCAACTTCAAAATCAAAACTGTAATCAGCAGGGCTATCCATATTAGGTTTAAAATCACCATTGGGCAGAGGAAGGGGCTGGGCAAAAATTTCCAGCTTTTCAGTTGCCAGATAATCATTCAATCCTTTTTCAATATTGCGGATCACCTCTTCTGTAAAAATGCCGGGTCCATACATTTTCTTTACCATGCCTGCGGGCACCATACCTTTACGAAAGCCGGGGATGTTTGCCTGCTTGCTGTAAGTCTTCAACGTTTTTTCAAACGCCGGGAAATATTCTTCTTTCGTAATTTTTACAGTGAGTTTGTCATTTAACAAACCAATGTTTTCTCTTGTTACTGTTGCCATGTATTTAGCTTTTAGCTATCAGCAAATAGCTAATAGCTTTTTTTGGTCCGGATGGAGGGACTCGAACCCCCACACCTTACGGCATCAGATCCTAAGTCTGACGTGTCTACCAATTTCACCACATCCGGAGTGAGTTATAAAGAACTGGTTAATTAATTTTTTTTTATAGTCAACTGAAATCCATTTCAGTATCAACTTTCTTCTTTTTCCCCACCTTGCGGCATCCCGCTTGGAGCGGGACGTGTCTGCCAATTTCACCACATCCGGTAATTAAAAATCCAATGTTCCAAATTCAAAATCCGATATTTTCAGGAAGGCCTTGGGTTTTGGGCTTTGGTTATTGGAATTTTTTTTATGGGCTGCAAAGGTAGGGGGATTCAATGATTCATTTACTTCTTAAAGCCTGCTTTTTCGTAAATTCGCTTTTACTGGAAACAATCACGACCATACCGGCTTATTCACTAACTCCCGAACAGGAAAAAAAAGAAATCCTGCGCCATTACAGGAGTTTGTTACGTTCACTCAAAACAAAACTCAAAAAGGGCGATAAGGAATTGGTGCGAACTGCTTTTGAAATGGCTGTTGAAGCACACAAAACCATGCGTCGTAAAAGTGGTGAGCCGTATATCCTGCATCCGTTATCGGTAGCACAAATTTGTGTGGAAGAAATTGGTTTGGGAATCCGTTCAACCATCTGTGCATTGTTGCATGATACGGTTGAGGATACCGATGTAACGCTGGAAGATGTGGCCCGTGAGTTTGGAAATGAAATAGCAAGGATCATTGATGGACTGACCAAGATCTCAACCGTGGTGGATACCAACTCAACACAACAGGCAGAAAATTTCAAAAAAATATTACTGACACTTACTGATGATCCGAGAGTGATCCTGATCAAACTTGCTGACCGTTTGCACAACATGCGTACCCTGGACAGTATGAAGCGGGAAAAGCAGTTAAAGGTTTCCAGTGAAACAGTTTATATCTATGCACCCTTAGCACACAGGCTTGGGTTGTACAATATTAAAACGGAAATGGAAGACCTTTCCATGAAGTACCTGGAGCCTGATACCTATAAAGAAATTGCACGTAAATTATCGGAAACAAGACGTGAACGAAGCCGCTATATCAACGAGTTCATCAAGCCTATCAAAGAAAAAATGGAGAAGGCGGGGTTTACAAGTTTTGAAATTTATGGCCGGCCAAAATCCATTCATTCCATCTCCAATAAAATGAAAAAGAAAGGAGTTGGGTTTGAAGAAGTGTATGATCTGTTTGCCATACGCATGCTCATTGATTCGCCGCAGGAGAAAGAAAAAGAAGATTGCTGGAAAGCTTATTCCATTGTTACAGATATGTACACACCCAGCCCTGAACGCCTGCGTGACTGGCTGAGCAATCCCAAGAGCAATGGATATGAAGCCTTGCATACAACCGTAATGGGGCCGCAGGGGAAATGGGTGGAAGTACAGATACGTACCAAACGCATGAATGAAATTGCAGAGAAGGGTTTGGCTGCTCACTGGAAATACAAAGAAGGCAGTGGCGATGAAGACCGGTTTGATAAATGGTTTCATAATATACGTGAAGTGCTGAATAACCAGGACAGCAGCTCACTTGATTTATTGCAGGATTTCAAAAGCTCTTTTCTTGCCGAAGAAATATATGTATATACCCCCAAAGGCGATGTAAAGATGTTGCCGCTTGGCGCTACTGCACTTGATTTTGCATTTGGCGTACACAGTGATGTGGGCAGCCGTTGTATTGGCGCCAAAGTAAATCATAAGTTGGTTCCTATTGCACATAAGCTCCGCAGTGGCGACCAGATTGAGATCATTACCAGCAGCAAACAAAAACCAAGCGAAGACTGGTTGAATTTTGTAGTAACCGCCAAAGCCCGGAGTAAGATTAAAGATGCGCTGAAAGAAGAAAAACGAAAAGTAGCCGATGAAGGGAAATATATACTGCAACGTAAGCTGGAACAAATGGGCGCCAGTTTTGATGTTCATAATGTAGATACACTTACACAGTATTATAAATTACCATCACAATTAGAACTGTACTATAAAATAGCCACTAAGAATATTGATCTAAAGGAGATTAAAGAACTGCATCTTCATGGCGATAAACTGGAGTTACCCAAACCGGTGAAGCCGGTAATGGAACCCAAGCCGGAATATGACCCAAATAAACAAGGCTCGGCAAAAGATTCTGAGCTCATCATTTTTGGCGAAAGCAGCGACAGGATTGTTTACACACTGGCCAATTGCTGCAAACCCATTCCGGGCGATGATGTGTTTGGATTTGTATCAACAGGCAAAGGATTAATCATTCACCGCACCACCTGCCCCAATGCATCAAGGTTATTATCTAACTTTGGTCACCGTGTGGTGAAAACCAAATGGGCCAAGAATAAAGAAATTTCTTTCCTCACCGGTATCAAGATCATTGGTGTAGATGATGTGGGTGTAGTAAGCAGGATCACCAATCTCATCAGCAGCGAAATGCGATTAAACATCAGCGCCATTACCATTGAAGCAAAAGAAGGCGTATTTGAAGGAAACATCAAAATCTTTGTATTGGATAAAGATGAGTTGGATGAGTTGGTAGCCCGTTTATATAAATTGCCCGGCATCCAAACAGTAGAGCGGTACGATACGGAATTGCCTTAACCTGTTATTACGGTAACCCGTTGGCGGAGTTAATTTTTTTTAGCCTCAGAGGGGCGATATAGCAGTAGAAGATGTAATGTATAATGATTTTCAGAGCCCCATCGGGCAATGTCATTAAGTTAAGAAGTTAAGCCGCAGAGCGGCAGCCTGTTTA
>CAMTVU010000047.1:0-2135 GCA_947085245.1 uncultured Chitinophagaceae bacterium
CCTGGAAAATCTCCGCCACCAATATTGATCCCTCCAATTACTACGGCATCACCGTTGCCAATGGAATGATTGGTGTTATTTCATCGCCCGAACCATTCAAAGTAAAAGAAGTGGTTCTTGCAGGAGCGTATGATCTGTATGGAAGAGGAAGAGTGAGCAACTTTTTAAAAAGCTTCAATCTTCTTAACATGTACCTGGAGATTGATGGAAAAAGAATGGATGCAAAATCGGCAGCCAATATGAAGCAGGAACTGGATATGCAAAATGCAGGGTTTACCACTTCTTTTAATTATGGCGAAAAAGCAACGGTAACATACACCTATTATTCACTGCGTCATTTGCCATATACGGTGCTGATGGACATTATCATTAAGCCCAAACAAAATATTACAATCACCGGAGCCAGTGTAATGGAGGCGCCCGATGCGTTGAAAGATGTACAGAATTATTATAATGAAATTGATCGTCCGCATGTTACCATAAGCTTGCTTACGTCATCAGCAAAAAGTCCAACAGGAAAATTACTGATGTGTGCCAGCAATACATTTTTGTTTGAAGAAAAACACGGTAGTGAACCACGGGTAATTCATGAAATGTGGGATAACAATATGCACCTGGTAAAGTTTACCAAACAATTAAAAGCAGGCGAAACGTATCGCTTTTCCATTGCGGGTTCATCCATCACATCTGCACATCATGATGATCCGCTGAATGAAGCAGAACGTTTAACCATTTATGCAAAACTGGAAGGAAGAGATCGTTTGCTCAGCTTTCACCGTAAAGCATGGGATGAATTATGGAAGAGCAGAATTATTATTGAAGGCGACGAGCAGAGTCAGCAGGATGTAAACAGCATGTTGTATCATCTTTATTCATTTACAAGAGAAGGAACAGCATTATCACCGTCGCCGATGGGTTTGAGCGGATCAGGGTATAATGGTCATGTTTTTTGGGATACGGAGTTATGGATGTATCCTGCATTACTTGTATTGAAACCTGAGTTGGCAAAGAGTATGGTTGAATATCGTTATCAACGATTGGAAGCTGCGAAACGAAATGCATTCAGCAAAGGATACAAAGGAGCCATGTATCCATGGGAAAGTGCAGAAACAGGTGTGGAAGAAACTCCGGTGTGGGCTTTGAGCGGACCATTTGAACATCACATCACAGCATGTGTAGCCATTGCTGCATGGAATTATTATTGTGTAACACAGGATAAAGTGTGGCTGAAAGAAAAAGGGTATCCCATCATCAGCGCCACTGCAGATTTCTGGGCAAGCCGTGTTGAACGGAACGGCGTTGGTAATTATGAAATTAAAAATGTAGTGGCTGCAGATGAATGGGCCGAGAATGTTGACAATAATGCTTTCACCAATGCCGCTGCAAAAGCCAACCTGCAATTTGCAACAGAAGCAGCAAAAATATTGGGCATAATACCAAATGCCGATTGGATGAATGTGGCCAATAATATTCCCATCTTGAAATTTCCTGATGGTGTTACAAAAGAACATGCAACGTATAACGGTGAGGGAATTAAACAGGCCGATGTAAACTTACTTTCTTATCCCTTGAAAGAAATTAAAGATCCGGTTGCTGTTAAAAGAGATCTTGAATATTATGAAAAGCGTGTGCCGAACGAAGGAACACCGGCAATGACGCAGGCGGTGTTTACAACCTTGTATGCAAGATTGGGAAATGCAGAGAAAGCATTTCACTGGTTTCAGGATGCATATATTCCCAATCTCAATCCTCCATTTCGTGTGATAGCTGAAACAAAAGGAGGAACCAATCCATACTTTGCAACAGGGGCAGGTGGAATTTTACAAAGTGTGTTGATGGGCTTTGGAGGATTGGAAATTACGCCGCAGGGAATCATTCAAATTAAAACGGTATTGCCAAAGCAATGGAAGAGCTTAACCATAACAGGTGTGGGAGTACAGAAAAAAACATTTGTAAATAAGCAATAGAGTTACACAAAGAATACACAAAGGGGGCACAAAGGAGGCACAAAGTTCCCGGAGTTTTCTTTGTGCTCTTGGTGAATTTCTTTGTTTCCTTTGTGTAACCAAAAACTAACTTATGACTGAAAACGAAATTGCTAAAGAAGTTGTTACGCAAAGCACACAAAGGAGGCA
>CAMTVU010000048.1:0-44591 GCA_947085245.1 uncultured Chitinophagaceae bacterium
GCTCACCCGCCATAAAATATTACCTTTGTTGCTTTTATGATCAACAAGACAGTTGCATATAGTCATACTTTAATTGACTGGTTCTATCCACCATTCAAAAAATTCATGCCATTGCGAACCGTTCGTTATGCTGCCTGCGGTGGCGGTAATACTTTGCTGGATATCAGTTTGTTTTTCATTAGTTACAATTTTATTCTGCACAAACAAATGCTGCATACGCCGTGGTTAACCCTGAGTCCGCATATTGCAGCTTTCCTGATGTCATTTGCTGTAACGTTTCCGGTTGGTTTTTTCCTGAGCCGTTATGTGGTGTTTGAGGGATCGGCTGTAAGAAAAAGGGAGCAACTGCCCAAGTATATGGTGGTTGTAATTGGCGCTATATTGCTAAACTACTTTTTTCTGAAAGTTTTTGTTGAAACCTTTGGCATGTATGCCACTCTTGCAAAGATTTGTACAACCGTTTTTGTAGTGGCCTTCAGTTATTTTTCGCAGAAGCATTTTACGTTTAAATAAAGCCCCCTCCCGACCTCCCCCAAAAGGGGAGGCCATCAAAGCACAAGCCATGCTTCACTAAATCCTCGATTTGATTTCATGGTTGCTATAAATCTGAGCGGTTGAATTATACCCGGATATATTTTACAGAAAATGTGATAGAACAAACTGTTTGGATTTGTAATGCAGAACCGTCCCTTCTCTACAGGAGAAGGGAAAGAGGGATGAGGCCGTTTTATCCCTTACTTTTGCCGTGATTGATTGCTAAAATTGCTATATGAGTTTTAACCGAAAGATTTTAACGCTGGATGAGTTTACCATTCAGCAGTTGCGGAATTTTCCGCAGGCTACCGGTGAGTTGAGTAGTTTACTGCGTGACCTTGGTCTTGCTGCCAAACGTGTAAATGTGGAGGTGAACAAAGCCGGGCTTGTGGATATACTGGGTGATGCGGGCAGTATAAATGTGCAGGGCGAAGATGTAAAAAAGCTGGATGTGTTTGCCAACAACCAGTTTATGAAAGTGCTGCAGCACGGCATCAGTTGTGCAGGCATTGCCAGTGAAGAGATGGATGATATTGTGGTGTTTGATGATGAGATCAGCAACAGCGCCAAGTATGTGGTGATGTTTGATCCGCTGGATGGCAGCGGTAATATTGATGTAAATATTTCAATTGGTACCATCTTCAGTGTGTATCGCCGGGTGAGTGAAAGGGGAAAGCCTTGTACCAAAGCCGATTTTTTGCAGAAAGGCCGTAACCAGGTAGCTGCAGGTTATATGGTGTATGGTTCAAGCACCATGATGGTGTATGCAACAAGAAGGGGAGTGAATGGTTTTACACTTGACCCATCTATTGGTGAATTTTGTTTGAGTCATCCTGATATTCAATGCCCGCCCGATGGAAATATTTACTCAGTGAACCATGGTAATTTTTTCCGGTTTGAAAAAGGGGTGCAGGATTATATTACCGCCTGCCAGAAAAAAGATAAAACAACCGGGGGGCCTTATACGCAACGGTATATCGGAAGTATGGTGGCCGATGTACACAGGTGCTTAATCAAAGGAGGAATCTTTATGTATCCGGGTACAACAGACCGGCCAAACGGGAAATTAAGATTGAGTTATGAGTGCAATCCGTTTGCATTTATTATGGAAGTGGCAGGAGGCAAGGCAACCAATGGAAAAATATCCATCATTGATGTGGAGCCAACAGAGCTGCACCAACGTGTGCCGATGTTTATTGGCAGTAAGAATATGATAGATGAGTTAGAAAGCTATTATACTACTTCGCTCATTGGATAGGCGACATATTTCCTCTATGAAATCATGTTGCCGGAGCTACGTAGTACTCAGTAAGTGATGGTTGAAATTATTTCATACAGTGCCGTGTGGCATGATGCGTTTAAAAAGCTGAACCTTGAATGGCTGGATAAATACAACCTGCGTGAAGAAGCGGATATGATTTTGCTGAACAATCCGCAGGAAACAGTTCTTGATAAAGGCGGAGTAATTTATTTTGCAAAAGCCGGTGATGCAATTGTTGGTACAGCGGCGCTCCTTAATGAAGGGCATGATGTGTATGAACTGGCGAAGATGAGTGTTACGGAAAACTGGCAGGGCAAAGGCATCAGCAAACAATTGCTGGAGGCATGTTTGAAAAAAGCAGGGGAGATGGGCGCCAAAAAAATTAAATTGTTTTCAAACCATCAATTGAAGAATGCATTGAAGCTTTATGAAAAATACAGGTTTGAATATGTGGATGTAAAAGATTCGCCTTTTGCAACAGCTGATATAAAAATGGAGCTGATCTTATAATACCATCTTGATTTACTAAATAGCGCAAGGCGCTATGAGTCCCGATAGCAATCGGGATTAGATGGTATTATACCAACCAGATTAATATTGAACTAAAATATATTTCACTTCGGTATAACCAACATGAATAAAAAAATAATTGAAGTTAAAAATTTGGTGAAGCACTATGGCAGTTTCCATGCAGTGAAAGGCATCAGCTTTGATGTGTATGAAGGTGAGATATTTGGTTTGCTGGGGCCTAATGGCGCTGGTAAATCAACCACACTGGAGATCATTGAAACGCTGCGTGAAAAAACAAGCGGTGAAGTGCTGGTGGATGGATTTAATCTTGACAAAAATGCAGATGAAATTAAAAAGATCATTGGAGTGCAGTTGCAATCTTCGGGATATTATCCGGGTTTGAATTTATCAGAGCTTATTCATTTGTTCAGCGGATTGTATAACAGGGATGTTAATGCAATTGATTTGCTCAAGACGGTGAACCTTGAAGAAAAAGCCAAAGCCAAATACAAAGAGTTGAGTGGCGGACAGAAACAACGGTTTTCTATTGCAACAACTTTAATTAATGATCCCAAGATTGTTTTCTTAGATGAGCCTACAACAGGCCTTGATCCGCAGGCGAGAAGAAACCTGTGGGACCTGGTGAAAAATATACAGGCGAGAGGAACAACGGTGATCATTACCACCCATTATATGGATGAAGCGGAATATCTCTGCGAAAGAGTTGCCATCATTGACAGGGGAAAAATTATAGCGCTTGATTCTCCATCCAAACTTATTGATAACCTGCTGGCCACAGGGTTTGAACGACCTAAGCAAATGAAACAGGCTAACCTGGAAGATGTTTTTATAACTATAACCGGTCATGCTTTGCGTGACGAATAAATTTTAATCAATTATCACATGCGAATTATCACAATTGCAATTGCAGCACTAACCATTTCCGTTTCGGCTTTTTCACAAACCAAAAAACCACCTGTGAAAAAGACAACAGCCAAGCCTGCTGTTGCCCCTAAGCCTTTATTAAAAACAAGTGTTGACAGTTTAAGCTATGCCATTGGCATGAACATTGGCTCCAACATGAAAGCACAGGGCATTGAAAAATTAAACTACATTGCTTTAAACAAAGGCATTGCTGATGCTATAAAAGAAACACCATTACCATTAATGAACCAAGATCAATGTAATATGACTATTCAACAAAAACTACAGGAGTTTGCAGCAAAGAAAAATTTTGCTGTAAAAGAAGAAGGCAGAAAATTCTTAGCTGAAAACAAAAATCAACCCGGTGTGGTTGAACTGCCAAGCGGTATTCAATACAAAATTATTACACAGGGTACCGGTGTAAAACCGATATTGGAAGATACCATCAAAGTACATTATAAAGGAACTACATTAGATGGCCAGGTGTTTGATGATTCATACAGCCGTGGTGAACCAATTGAATTTCCTTTAGGCGGTTTAATTGAAGGCTGGAAACAAACATTGGTGCTGATGCCTGTTGGCAGTAAATGGCAACTGTTCATCCCCAGTGATTATGCGTATGGTGAGCGTGGTGCCGGTGCAAATATTCCCGGTGGTGCTACACTAATTTTTGAATTAGAATTATTGGATATAAAACCGGTGAAGAAATAAAATAAAGCTGTTAGCCGCCAGCTATAATATGCCGATGACTAACAGCTAACTACTAAAAGCTTTTTCAAATGGACGTACGTTATCCCATTGGTAAATATGAGCCTGCTCTCTTCAGCAATGAATTGAAGGTTGAGCGTTTAGCCGGCATTCAATTTTTACCCGGCTTATTAGAGAAGGCAATTGAAAATTTAGATGAAGCTCAACTCAACACTTCTTATCGTGAAGGTGGATGGACAGTGAAGCAGGTGGTGCATCATGTGGCAGACAGTCACATGAATGCATTGAGCCGCCTGAAGTTTACATTAACGGAGGAGAACCCAACCATCATGGGATATGATGAAGCCAAATGGGCTGAAACTGCTGAATACAAAGAACTGCCCATTAATATCTCTTTGACGATGCTTCATGCAATTCATGCAAAACTTGTTGTTCTCTTTTCAAATCTTACTGATGAGGATTGGAACAGAACCTATATCCATTCACATTCAAAAAAACAATTTGATCTCTGGTTCCTGCTTGGTATGTATGCGTGGCATGGTAAACATCATGTGGCGCATATTACTTCGTTAAGAGAAAGGATGGGATGGTAAAAAATGTTGTTTAAAGTTCAGGGTTTCAAATTTATTGTTAAGCGTTGATTAGTAATCTCAACTTTAAACTTTTAAACATTCAATGTTCATGAACTGGAAAACGCTCTCTTCAAAATATCTATTTAAAAACAGTTGGCTCACCATGCGTGCTGATACATGTGAGCGACCTGATGGTAAAATCATTGAACCTTATTATGTGTATGAATTTCCTGATTGGGTTACAGCCGTGGCATTAACAAAAGAAAATAAAGTGGTGATGGTTCGTCAGTATCGCCATGCATTAGGACAAACCATTTTAGAAATCCCCGGCGGATGTGTGGATGCAACAGATAAATCTTACGAAGAAGCCTGTGCAAGAGAGTTGCTGGAAGAAACCGGTTACAAGTTTGAACAGTTTGAATTTCTTTGCGATACTTCGGCCAACCCGTCAACCAATAATAATCTCATGCATATTTTCCTTGCCCGTGGAGGAGAGAAAGTGCAGGAGCAGCAATTAGATGGAGATGAAGATATTGAAGTGTTGTTGTTTTCCATTGAAGATGTAAAGCAACTCATCCGTGAAAATAAACTGATGCAAAGTATGCATGTAACGGCATTGCTGTATGGGCTGGAGAAGATAGGGGAGTTGAGGTATTGATTTTATGTAAGAGGTATGGTGTACGATGTACGATGTATGATGTAGGAAGAATGTACTATTGACCATTCACCATTCACCATTGACGATTGCCTCCACATCAACTTCCCCCACTAAATACACACTTCCACAAATAAGAATCAAATCATCAGCCCCGGCAATTTGCAAGGCGGCTTTTACTGCATCATTCACATCAACAAATGTTTCTCCTTTTAAATTATAGACAAGCGCTTTGGTTTGCAGCTCTGTTTCAGGCAGTGCTCTCGGAATTTGTGCTTTGGTAAAATAATAAGTGGCATCTTTTGGCAATAAGACTAAAACTTTATCAATTTCCTTATCCTTCACCATGCCAATGATGATATGCAGTTCATTGTGTTTGCTTAGGGTTAACTGTTCAGCAACCTGTTTCATGCCATCTTCATTGTGTCCTACATCCAGTACAACAGTTGGGTTTTCATGAATCACTTCCCATCTTCCATGCAAGCCGTTGATCTTTTTTGTTTGTTGAAATGCTGAGTGAAGATGTTCTTCTTCCATCTTCCAATTTTGTTTTTGCAATTGCCTCACGGCAGAAAGAACAGTCAAAATATTTTTTGTTTGATAAATACCCGGCAGATCAAGCGTATAGTGAAAATGTTTCTTTGTTGCCGTTTCTTCCATTTCAACAAGTAGAAATTGTTGTTTGCATTCTTTGTGCAACAATTTAAATTCATCGGTTGCAAGATGCAGCTCAGCGTTTTGTTCATTTGCCTTTTTTTCAAATACGGGTTTTGTTTCAGGAATCATTTCACCAATTACTACAGGTACATTGGGTTTGATGATGCCCGCTTTTTCTGCTGCTATTTTTTCCAATGTATTACCCAACAAATTCATGTGATCCCAGCCTATGTTGGTGATGATGCTCAGTTGGGGAGTAATGATGTTGGTACTGTCCAATCGTCCGCCTAATCCCACTTCAATTACAGCCACATCAACTTTTTGCTGAGCAAAATATTCAAAAGCCATGGCTACGGTGATCTCAAAAAAAGAAGGTTCAATTTTTTCTATCAACGGTTGAACACGTTTTGTAAAATCAATTACAAATTCTTCGTTGATCATTTCACCATTTATCCTGATCCGTTCCCTGAAATCGTGCAAATGAGGAGAAGTATATAAACCCGTTTTGTAACCGGCTGTTTGCAAAACCGCTGCAAGGATATGACTCACAGAACCTTTGCCATTAGTTCCCGCAACATGAATGCTTTTAAATTTATGATGCGGATTGCCCAATGCGGCACAAAGTTCAATTGTATTATGCAGATCTTTTTTAATGGCAGCAGCGCCAATTCTGCTGAACATGGGGAGGCGGGTAAAAAGATAATGAATCGTTTCCTTATAAGTCATACAGGTTCAAAGATAAAGTCTGAACCTGAATTATTGGGATGTGTGGAAGTGAAAGTTTGTTTGGCAAAACCCTGTTGGGAATGGAACGCAGATGACACTGATTGTTCTGATGAAACAGGATTTCATCTGCCGAAATCATAATCATCTGCGGTATCTGCGTTCTATTCTCCTGTTTTTCTCTTGATGTTTCTTTGCGCCTTCGTGTATTTGTGGCAAAAAAATAATGTGTCTGAAGTGTGTGAGCTTTACTTTGTTTTAATCAAAATATAAATTGAATAGGCTACTCCAGTTCCCTGCAAAAGCATTCCTGCTGTAAGAGCCATATCAGCAAAAGATAAATGAAGAATCTTTGCCCATGCGCCAAAGATGGTTACAAAAAAACCGCATAAAAATAAAATGATGGGGAACTTAAACTTAAGAATCATCAGGCGAAATTAGTCGTTTACTTTAAAATTAAACTGAACGGTTACAGTTGACTCTTCGTTTGATTTATCAAACTGGATGTTGAGGAGATATTCAATAATTGCCTCTTTATAAGCCTGGTTGCGTGATGTGGAATTTTTTCCAAAGCCTGCAAAAGTTCCTTTGCCTTCAGGAGAAACTTTGACTATCGCAAAAATGGTTGCCTTTTCAAGATCACCTTCAAATGAATAGTACTTAATAATTTTCCGGTTACCAATTACTCTGGGTCTTCCACTTGTACCGGTTCCGCCATTTCCATCATAACGGTCACTGTTCGGATTTCCGTTTGCTTTTCCCTGGTCACCTGTGCCACCTGCAATTCCCTGGTTGCGGCTGTTGTTATATGTATCAGAATTATTACCTCCCGTACCTGTTCCACCACCATAAACTGCTTTTGGTTTTTTAGGTGCAGGTGTTGGAGTAACCACTGTGTTGTTAACCGGTTTATTGTTTACAACAGGAGGAGTATTTGTTGGAGTAATCTTTGTTGGCGTTGTTTTCTTTACCGGTTTGTTTACTTCCGGCGCATCTGCATTATCTTTTTCGCTCAGTTCTTTTTCAGGTTCATTTACCGGCTCGGCTATTTGTTGTTTGGGAGGCGATGTTTGGGGCATGGGTTCAGGTGCAGGTTCGCCGGGTACTAATGGTTGCACATCTCCAAAACCAATATCGCTGTTACCAAGATTTACTTCAATGCCTTCTTCCACCGGAGGAGGTGTGGGCACTGCCATGGCAATAGTGATAACGAAAAACAAGAATAATAAAACAGCATGCACAACAATGGTTGCAGCCGCTGCTTTGAAATTATTTTGCGATTCGTTTGATACTGTTGATTGCATGTAAACTGCTTGATTCATCGAAATTACTTCTTTTACCATTAACGATGGAAAACTATGCCAGATTGCACAGTACGAGCCCGGCTTTTAAGAAAACCTTAAGAAAATATTATGGGGCCAACTGCAGATCATTGTGGATATTCTGTTGCCACGCTCGGTTCATGGTTCTGTTTTCATGGAATCCATTTTTATCCATTTCTGTTTGCGAAGGATATTGCTGTTGAATTTCTTCCAGGAGTTCCTTTCTTCTCCCGGTAATACCAACTTTATGACCGGCTTTTAAATAAAGTAAAGCCAGTTGTTTTCCAATGCCGGATGAAGCACCAATGATGATGACTTTTTTCATTTAATAAAACTGTTTTTATCAGGGCTGAAGCCCTTTGTATTCTTTCTTTTAACCCCGGCTTTAAAGCCGGGGTTAAAAAACGTTTAGTCAATTGGGCTTTAGCCCTGATCTTTTATTTCTTTTCAAAATTCATCAAGGCTAAAGCCCTTTGAGCCGTTTATTTCTAACCCGGGCTTTAAAGCCCGGGTAATGAATGAATCTCTGATTGGGCTTTAGCCCTGAAAATGTTTATCTTTTTTTCAGCAGATGGCTGTTGTCTATCAACAAACCTGTTGCAATTAATGCAAAACTGATGATGTGAATATAGTTGATCTTTTCACCTAATATCAGCACCGCTTCAATGCTGCTGAAGATGGGAATCAAATTGCCGAACAACGCTGTTCTTCCTGCACCCAGCTCTTTGATGGAGCGGTTCCATAACAGAAAAGCAATGACTGAAGTGCCCAGCCCGAGATAAAGAATAACTCCACTTGTTTTCAAGGCCCATATCACTGGCTTGCTGTATAATGATTCAGCAACAAATGCCGGAACAAGAAGCAATGTGCCAATTAAAAAAACAAAAAACAAAAACCCGATGGCTGAAATTTCAACCGGCTTTTTTCTTACAAGGATATTGTACACTGCAAAAAAGAATGCGCCCAGTAAAACCCATGCATCACCTTTTGTAAAATGCAAATGCAGCAGGTTATAAAAACTTCCTTTACTTAACAGAAAGAAAATTCCTGATAAACAAAGTGCAATGCCCAACACACGCCGCCATTGAATATGTTCTTTTAAAAAATAATGTGCAAGTATAACTGAAATGATGGGTGAAGATGTTGTACCGATCAAGGCAAGATTGATTGCAGTAGATGTATGCCCGGCAATATATACAAACGTATTAAACAGACTGACTCCTGTTAATGCCGTCCAGAAAAAATAAACTTTGTTTCGTTTAACAACTGCCCATGCCGGTAAAATATGTTTCCATGAAAGAGGGGTAAGAATGATGACTGCTGTTAACCAGCGGTAAAAAGCTAAGGTAATGGGAGGGATGTCGTTGATAACACTCCGGGCAATGATAAAATTTCCACTCCAGATGATGGTTGCTGCAACAGCTAACAAAATTCCAAGTAAGAGGTTGTGTTGGGGAGCTGCTGACTTCATGCATCAAATATAAGTATCCTGATAGAGGTGACACCTTTTTGAAAGCTGTCACCTCTATTATCTATAATCTGCTCTTCAAAGTCTCCAGACTTTGAAGTTTTATGCATCCTGTCTCTGACAGGATATAGAGTATAAATAAAAAGTCGGGAGACTTCGCAGAGCTGTTACTTCTTTGACAGCAATTCAGCTTCTGCTATCAGCTTGCCGAACTCATTATTGATTGCCTGAATGGAATTCAGTGAAGGGAGATTCTCTCTTTGATATTTTTCCATTACAGGAAGTGTTTTAATGATTTTTACGGCAACGTGTAAATCAGTTAACCATCTTTCTTTCGATTCTATTTGCTGAACAAGGTTCTTATGCTGAGTAATTCCTGATTCAAAGCGGGTATTGCTTTCAGCGAGTATTTGTTTGATCCTGTTTTTCATTACAGAGTCTTTTATGGAAGACAGGTAATTATCTGCACTGTTGTAATAACTGGTATTCTTATCGAGATATGAATGATAGTATTCCAATGAATCAGTTTTGTCTGAATTTATTTTCTCAATGCCATTTTCAAATTTCTGAAGCTCCTTGTCATCTTTCAGCATCTCATCGTACAAATTTTGAACAATGTTATTGTCATAACGTTTTGTTACAACACTGAAATCAACTTTCTTTTCTTGAAGAGCTTTAGGAACATTGTTTTGTTGTTGAGGTTCTGGTTTGTTTTGAGCGCAGGAAGTTAAAAGTAAAATGAATAAAGGCAGCAGCAGTTTCATAATCTGAAATTTATTTAGTGTATAAGATAGCATCAAATTGAAATTCCATAATAAGGTATGTGGGGATTAACAAAAGTTTGAGACTAAATTACAGAGATGACATCTTTTCAAAAGGTGTCACCTCTGATAATTTACCAATGTGCAAAATCAACTTCATAATTTCCTTTAATCCTTTCAATGGGCGGATTGAAATAGCCATGCTTCAGATCAGGGAATTCTTCTTTGATCAATTCAATAAACTGTTTTACTCCCATAACCTCATCTGTATCAGCAATGCCAATTTTTTCTAAATACCAATCGGGATCAATATTGAAATTGCGCCACTGAATCATTTTCAATCCGGTTTCTTTAATGAGTTTACGTAAGGCTTCATATTCTTCCACGCTATCCGTCATACCGGGAAAAACAAAATAGTTGATACTTGTCCAGCCGCCAAAGCTGTTCATCACTTTCAAACTCTCAACAATATCTTCAAACACATAATTGTTGGGGCGATAGTATGCTTCATATACATGTTTGCGTGCACTGTTGGTGCTTACTCTCATTGAATTCAATCCTGCTTCGCACAATACTCTTACTGCATCAGGATTTGATCCATTTGTATTAATGTTGATGCTTCCCTTCTGCGTATGTTTGCGGATTTCAATGATGGCATCTCTCATGGTTTCCCACATAAGCAAAGGTTCGCCTTCGCAACCCTGGCCAAAGGAAACGATAGGATAGGGTGCTGTTTCCAAATGAGGAACAGTGAACTCTACAATTTCTTCAGGTGTTGGTTTAAACGTTAAACGATCCTGCGGACTTTGAATATGTTCTTCCTGCGGTTGAAACGAAATACAACCGATGCAATTGGCATTACATGCCGGTGAAACAGGAATGGGGCATTCCCATCGGCCCAGTGCAAAGTTTCTTGCTGCGGGGCAATTATACGTTTGGCAACAGTTTTCCATTAGATGTTTTACCAAACGATTGTCAGGATAAACTTTGAGTAAGCGTTGCACACCGGCTTCAATCTTTTCATCATCATAACCGGCACATTCCTGGCGAATGTCCTGCTCAATGCGGAGTGCAGTTACATAAAATTTCTCATCTAACCAACCAACAGCAACATAACAAAACAGGGGAAGTGTTTCTGCATCGGGTTCACTTTCAAAAGCAGCAATGTATAAACTTGTATGTGCAGGCGGAATAAATGCTGCAACGGCCCAGCCTTTTTCACACAAACGCATTTCGCCTGTTTGCACATCAATCCCAATTCCTTTTCGTCCGGGAAGTTCATAGAGGTTGCCGCCTTCGGGCAGTTCAATCCAGTCTTCTGCGTCAACAGGAAATGCATCCCAGCCTTCCCGGCCAACGGCATAGAGTGAAGTGTCTTCAAAAATATTTCCGCTTCCGTCGGAATAGAGAATATAAGGCGATTGTGAAATCATTTGCATCAAGCTTTTAGCTGCGAGCTGCAAACAAGAGCCTTCAACTTGTGGCAAATGGCTTACAGCTAACAGCTTGTATTTAAATATTGCCTGCTAAATTCGTGAATTTGTTCCAGTTCGCAGAAAGCAATTGCTTTTTGAAACTCAAAACGGTGTGTTTTATTTTTTTGGGTTTGAATGGTAATGCTGTGTGGCAAGGCTTCAATACCTGTAATATACTGCCATTCAATCTCTTTATCCTTGGGGAAGCCGGAGATGGTAACCCCCAAATGATGAACGGAAACTTTTTCCCGTTGAATCAACTTCAGCTCACAATGAAACACATAATAATACATACCTGTTGTAAGCAGCAGTAAGGAAGCTGTGATCCATGCTTGATCGAGCAATGCAAGCATAAATAATCCGCCAAAAACAATTACTTCAATCATGCGGAAACCTGCATTGAGCCGGGATGATTCTTCTGCAACTCTTTTCATGAATGCAAGGGCAATGACATCGAGCCCTATAACCATTTCACAAAAAGCGGTGATGTGGTTATCCATAATAAATTCATGATAAGCACATGTAAGAAACACAAGCCCTGCAAAAAAATGTAAAAGTGGGCTGAACTTTTTAAGGTTACTGTAAGCAGGATGCACAATGGAAACTGAAAGTGGAGTAGCCATAGCAGCAGGTTTTAAGCCTTAGATGCAGGAGCATTTAAAATCCACAATATTAATCCAATATTTTTTCCTGCAGATTTTATGAATAAAACAGATCAGGAAACATAACAGGTAAGTTATTCATCCGACTTGTTTTTTAAACTCATCAGTAAAGAATAGGCGCCTTTGCTTACATACATGTTTTGTTTTGCATTATCGTTTGGAATGATCTCTGTAAATCCGTTTTCTGTAATGCCGGTTTGAACTTCTATCATTTCAAATTGACTGTCTGACTTTTTAATAAATACATACTGTTTATTTTCAAACCGAACCACTGCATCTTCCGGTAATACAAGTGCATCTTTATTCTGAATTTCAATTTCAGCATTCATATAAGTACCGGGAATAAGGGTTTTATCGTACTTATCAAAATGGCAATGTACTTCTGTGTTTCTATCGGCGGTAAGGTTTTTTCCGATAAGCAATATTTCACAACTGTGCTTTTCCAGCGGATCGTTATTAGTATATGCAATCAGTTTCTGGCCAATAAATAATTTATTAACGTCCTTTTCAAAAACTTTTAATGCAAGATGAATATCGGTTGGATTGATGAGTTCAAACAACACCTCAGTAGGGGCAACATATTTACCGATGTTCACATTTACTTTTGAAACAAAACCATCAATAGGTGAGAGTATCCGGATGCTTCTTGTGATGCTGTTTTCATCGAGGTGATTGAGATTGATGCCGGCGAGTTTTAATTTTTCTGCAAGGGCACTTATTAATACTTTCTGGCTTTTGAATTCAGCTTCGGCCTGTTGAAAGGATTTATCACTGCTGGCTTTGCTTTCATTCAATTCTTTTTGGCGCAGGTATTCATTCTCGAGGAAACTGATTCTGGCTTTTGCAGTTAAATAATCCTGTTGCAGTTGAATGTATTGCTGATCTTCAACAACTGCAATTACTTCCCCTTTATTAACATGCATACCCGGTAGTAATTGGGTTGATTTGAGATAACCGCCCAATGGTACACTGATGGAAACAATATTTTGCGGAGGCACATCAATCCTTCCATTGAGTTTGAGAATGGAAGTCATTTGTTTTTGCTGAAGCTGCATTGTTTCAATACCTGCATTTTTTAATTGTGCAGGTGTAAGAGATACAATGTACTCGTCAGTTATTTCTGCGGCGCTTTCTGCATTTTTATTTTTACTTCCGCATGCCTGTAACAGAGTAAGTGTTACAAATAAAATAATATATTTTTTCATTCTCAGAAATTTACTTGTTGATGTAATAGTTTAAATGAATAATACTCCCGTTCAGGTTTTTTACCGCATCGAGATAATCGTTTTTAATTGCAGTTGCCTGGTTAATGAGCATGAACCATTCCAGGTAATTGATCAGGCCGCTGTTAAATTGTTTATTGGCGGTTGTAATAATCAGTTCAGCATTCTTTAAGCCCGCAGCTTCAAAATAATGAACGGCTTCCCTGTGTTTGTTGTATTGCAGCAAAGCAGCAGTGTACTCTTTTTGCAGCAACTGAATTCCCAGCGCATAATTGCTCTCTGTAATTTGTTTGTTGAATTTTACACTGCTGATCTTTGCTTTTTGTGCTTTTGCAAAAACAGGAATGCCAACTCCAACCTGTACTGATTGAAACCTGTAAGAACTGTTGTAATACTTATCATCGGCTCCAATACCTGTAATGCTGCTGCTGAATATTCCCAGTGACAGATCGGGCAACAATTTCGATTTTTCAAACTTTAGCAATGCATCTGCTACCTGTTGCTGATGTTTCAATACAAGAATGGAGGGATGTTGCGTTATTTCAACAGGTGAAGTTTGATATACAAGTTTTACTTCTTTTGCTGAAGCCGAAAAAGCTGTTGCGGTGTTCAGTAATAATTGAAATTGCAGTTGAAATAATTCCATGTCGTTCTTCAATTCACTGCGTTGTAAACGGATATGTCCCAACTGCGTTTCAGCCGTTGCTTTTTCCAGGATATTGCTTTCACCTTTTTGCAAACGTAATTCGGTTAAATTGTAAAATGAGGTGTAAAGACTGTCAGCATAGCTGAGCAGTTTTTCTTTTTGCTGCAGGTACAGCAATTGATAAAACACAGATGTTACCTTCCTTTTCAAATCCGCTTCTTTTACAGCCACCAGCATCACGCTGCCTTTCCATTCTTCTGTCAGCAATTCTTTTTGTGTTGTATAAACTTTGGGGAAATTGAACGATTGTGAAATCCCAAACCTTGTGTCGGTATAAATGCTGTTGAACTGTCCGACCTCTGCAGTAACATTTGTTTGCGGTACAATGGCAGAGGTTCCAATCAATAATTTCCTGTATTCTGCCAGCAGCTTTTCATTTTTTACCTGCAGGTTATTTTTTAAAGCTGTATCAATGGAAGCCTGCAGAGTAATGGGTGTTTGAGCAGTAACTGAGTTGCCTGCAAGTAAGAACAGCAGCACAACAGCCACACTGTTTATTTTCTTTTTCATATCAATCCCTTTTTCAAATACCATGTATAAAACCGGCAAAACAACAAGTGTAAGAAAAGTGGCGATGAGTAAGCCGCCAATAACAACTGTTGCCAAAGGCCGTTGTACTTCAGCACCTGCACCATTACTTAAAGCCATGGGCAAAAAGCCAAGTGATGCAACTGCAGCAGTCATGAGCACCGGACGTAAGCGGATCTTGGTTCCCATCAACACAATACGTTTTGCATCATGTAAGCCTTCTTTCTTCAGCCGGTTAAATTCAGCTATTAATACAATGCCATTTAATACTGCCACACCAAACAAAGCTATAAAACCAATACCTGCACTTATGCTGAAAGGCATACCTCTTACTGCAAGAAAAAGAATACCACCAATTGCAGATAACGGAATAGCGGAATAAATAAGCAATCCCAGTTTTACTGAATTAAATGCAAAATACAGCAACAGAAAGATCAGTAATAAAGAAACAGGTACAGCTATCATTAACCGTTTCTTTGCTTCATTTAAATTTTCAAATGCACCACCATAGGTAACATAATAACCGGGTGGCAGGTTAAGTTGCTGTTCCGATTTTTTCTGTAACTCAGTAACGATGCTTTGCACATCTCTTCCACGCACATTGAACCCAACAACAATTCTTCGTTTAGCATCTTCCCTTTGTATTTGGTTTGGGCCTTCTTTTATTTCTACGTTTGCCAATTGAGATAAGGGAACCTGGCTGCCACCTGGTGTTGGAATCAATAAGTTTTGAATATCTGTGATGTCTTTTTTCTGTTCGCCTTTCAATCGTACAACAATATCAAAACGTTTTTCACCTTCAAACAACATTCCGCTTGTTTGCCCTGCCAATGCTGCATTAATAACACGGTTAATATCTTCAATGTTAAGATTGTATTGTGCAATTGTATTGCGGTTAAAGTTGATCAGTATCTGTGGCAAGCCACTTACAGCTTCAACATATAAATTTTTAGCACCTTCAACCGTGTTGATGATTTTTCCTATTTTTTTACTGTAATGTGCAAGTGTATCAAGATCTTCTCCAAATATTTTACAAACCACATCCTGCCTTGCACCCGTCATCAATTCATTAAAACGCATTTGCACGGGATATTGAAATCCTGCTGTAATGCCGGGTATTTCCTGTATTGCTTCTCCCATTTTTTCTGCCAGTTCATCAAAGCTTTTAGCTGAAGTCCATTCTTTTTTATCTTTTAAGATCACCATCATGTCACTTGCTTCAATGGGCATTGGATCTGTAGGTACTTCACCGCTTCCAATCTTTGTAACTACTTTTTCTACTTCGGGAAACCTCGTTTTAAGAATATGCGCCACTTTTTGTGTATTGTCAATAGTGGTTTGCAGGTTGCTGCCGGTTAACACTCTTGTATCTACTGCAAAATCGCCTTCTTCCAAAGCAGGAATAAACTCACCACCCAAAGAACGAAGAACAATTATAGAAATTACAAACAATGCAAATACTGATGCCAGTATTGTTTTGGAATGGCCCAGCAATTTTGATAAAGCGGATTGATAAATTTTCTCAACCCAAAACATCAACTTATCCGGTAAGTTTTGTTTGTGTTTGATCTTTTTACTTAAGAACAAAGCGCTCATCATTGGAATATAAGTGAGCGATAAAATAAATGCACCCAACAAAGCAAACGCAACTGTTTGTGCCATGGGTTTAAACATTTTTCCTTCAATGCCCTGTAATGTAAGAATGGGCAGATAAACAACGAGGATAATGATTTGACCAAAAACAGCACTGTTCATCATTCGCCCGGCTGAATGATTCACTTCCACATCCATTTGTTCCTGTGTAAGGCGATTGATATTGTTGAATTTTTTACTGTGCGACAGTTGATGCATCACTGCTTCAACAATGATCACAGCTCCATCAACGATCAAACCAAAATCCAATGCACCCAAGCTCATGAGGTTGCCGCTTACTCCAAACAAATTCATCATAATGATGGCAAATAACATGGCAAGCGGTATTACAGATGCAACTAAAATTCCGGCTCTGAAATTTCCGAGAAACAACACCAGTACAAATACTACAATCAAGGCGCCTTCCAGCAAATTGGTTTTAACAGTACCAATAGCATTGCTTACCATTTTTGTACGATCCAGAAATGGTTCTATCATCACACCTTCCGGTAATGTTTTCTCAATTTGTAGAATGCGTTCCTTAATATTTTTAATTACTTCACTGCTGTTGGCGCCTTTGAGCATCATCACTACAGCACCAGCCACTTCGCCTTCATCATTGTAACACATAGCGCCATATCTTGTAGCATATCCAATCTTTACTTCTGCTACATCCCTTATGAAAAGGGGAGTGCCACCACTCACTGTTTTCACCGAAATGTTTTGAATATCTTCAATACTGCCCACCAATCCTTCACTGCGGATATATAAAACAGTAGAAGCTTTTTCAATATAAGCGCCACCTGTGTTTTGATTATTTTTTTCCAATGCATCAAATACATCATTGATGCTGATGTTATTGGAATAAAGTTTTGCAGGATCAATTTCAATACTGTATTGTTTCAGTTTACCGCCAAAGCTGCTTACTTCGGCAACACCTTTTACACCTATCAACTGCCTGCGAACGATCCAGTCCTGGATGGTTCTTAACTCAGTTTCATCATACTTTTTTTCATACCCTTTTTGGGGGCGAACAACGTATTGATAAATTTCACCCAGGCCGGTTGTTACCGGGCCAAGCTCCGGTATTCCAATTCCGGCAGGAATTATTGTTTGCAATTTCTGAAGTCGCTCAGCTACCTGTTGTCTTGCCCGGTACACATCAGTTGCATCATCAAAAACAATGGTTACCAATGATAATCCAAAGCGGGAAAAGCTTCTGATCTCTTTCAGGCCGGGGATATTGTTGTTTACCTGTTCAATGGGAAATGTAACTAAACGTTCTATATCTGTAGCGCCAAAGGATGGAGCAACTGTAATAACCTGTACCTGGTTATCTGTAATATCAGGCACAGCATCAATGGGAAGTTTTGTTGTTTGATATGCACCGTAACCTATAAGTCCAATGATAAAAAGGCCAATGATGAGTTTATTTTTTACAGAGAATTTTATAATTGAATTGAGCATAAACAGAGAAGTTTCGTTATCATTAAAAAGAATAACGTTGCACTTTTATATAAGAACAACCTGTGAAGTTTTAAATTTCTTTACACTATAGAAATACTGAAAAGTATCAGCAGGATCTGGGCGGTTGCCAGATAGAGGAGAGGTAAACTGCATTCACAAAATCCTCAGTAGAAACAAAATGAGTAATTGGTTCTTTGTAAAATGTTTTTGTGAAGAGTGTAAAAAAAGTTGCCGGAACATAAGTGCCCAATACCGAACCGGAACAACAATCATGCGATTTAAAAGGGAGCTGCTTGTCTTCGCTGTGATCCATATCAATCACATTGTCATTTTGATAATGCAGTACCAGGTACTGCCACAGGGTTAAATCCTTAATTTGCCCCTTATGTTCTGCATAGTGGTGAATAAGCATGGGAAACTTCAATAACTGAGATAATTCAGTTGCAGAAATAAGATAAACCCCGAAGAATAATATGCAGATTGCTTTTTTCAACACAACAAATATAGGCTGAAATTTTATACAGAACCCGGTTGGGATGCTTTCGCAAACTTCTCCCTGCAATACGCATTCATTTCATCCATTTGCAGTTCACTTAAAACAACACCCGTTTCATACTGGATGAATTGATTTTGTTTGGTGTTGATGGAAATAAAATCATTTTTAATGAGCATATTGTCAATGTCTTTCCATTCAATTAACCTGTCACCAAGATTATTGGGTGTGTAAATTCCTTTTTCTTCTATACGTACATTGCAAGCTGAGAAAATTTTACGTTCGGTGAAAAATAACAGCAGCAGGCCAATGCCGCCAACCATTTGCAGCATACCCATGAGTGTAAGGTTCATGCCAAAGAAATACCAGGCTGCATAAAATAAAATGGCCGCTTCAGCCATACGGAATATACCATTCATACCGGCAAGATTACTGAACATACGTTTGCCCATCAATGCAAACAAGAGAGTGAGAAGTGCGCCGGCAATTTGCACAACAACAAATATAAGATTGGGAGTGGGTTGTTTAAAATCGCCCCAGGCATTGGCCACCATTAAAAAGCCTGCAAGTAAATGTAAAAGGCGTGCCGCTTTTTTTTGTTTATTGAAGGGCTCAAAAAAAATGGGGATTTTATATGCTGTCATAATGCGATAAAGATACAAACATAAAACATCTGCCACCAAGGCCCGGAGTGTGAAAGAAGCACAAAGAAGAAAAAAACAAGTAAAGCCTTAGGTTTTATTTTGTACTTCGTTGTTTTTTTGTTCTTTAGCAGTTTCTGCAAATTAATTGGGGTTACTTAATAATAACAGGTTGCACAATTTATACAATACCCTTGCTCCAACATTTTCATCCCATTCATTGATGCTGGCACCCACTTCACTCAAATCAAAACCAATCAGGCAACGGCCACTCTTAAGTATCTTACGCAAGATATAAAATACCTGTTCGCTTTCCAGGCCGCCCATTACAGGTGTGCCGGTATTGGGGCAAAGCTTCGGATCCAATCCATCAATATCAAAACTTATATATACTTTTTGGGGAAGATGTTCAACAATTTCATCAGCAATTATTTGCCAGGTTTGGCCCTGGTATTGGCGCTCTTTTAAGTCACGGTCAAAATAGGTAATGATCTTTGAGTTGCTGTCGCAAACTACATTCCATTCATTATCTCCATAATCCCTTACACCTATCTGCACTACTTTTTTTATCTGCGGTATTTCATGTAAAGCATTATACATAATAGAAGCATGTGAATATTTGAAACCTTCATACGCTTCACGCAAATCCATGTGTGCATCAATTTGGAGGATACCAAAATCGCCATGTTTTTCAGCAATGGCTTTAAAGAAACCCAGCGGTGTGCTGTGATCGCCCCCAAGCAAACCAACCAGCTTACCTTTATCCAGCAATTCTTTTGTTTGTTCATACACCCATTTGTTGAGAAACAAACTTCCTTCATTTACTTCTTTGAGTGTTTTGCACATGAACTTGTTATCGTTCACATTTTCATCCTGGGCTACATAGTTGATGTAGAGTTCGGCTTCCTTCCGCAGGTAATCGCTTTTATGCAATACTTTACGATCCGTTGCACGCATGTAAATACCACGGCGCCATATATCGTTGGTATCATTATCAAACAACTCCACCTGCAGGCTTGCTTTAAAAATGTGGTCAGGAGCACGGGCAGTACCGGCTTTGTAGCTTACTGTAACTTCCCAGGGAACAGAAAAGATGATTAAATCAGATTCTTCTTCAGAGAAGGGAAGTCCGTAAATGTTGTTATTAGGATTGGCAGCATCGTTGTGGTCAAACTGAGATAGGTCGGTCATGATCTTTTTGTTTACAAAAAACTTTGCAAAGGTAATAGACAGTTGAACATGGATGAATAGTTGCATGGGAAGTTTTGCACAAACGGGCAACAGTGTTGAAATCATCGGTATAAACAAGCTTCCCATCACTTTGGTTGAAATAGAAGGTTGCAAAGGGCAAGCGTACAGCGAGCATTAACCATTGCTGATTGATTTTACAATGACAGGTACAGCAATGCCTTTTATCAAATTTTATACTAAATCCAAAAAATCAAGCTGTTTTTGGGTTAACTTTGCGCAGCATTAAAAAAACAGGAGCAAATGAAAACAACGCATATTCTGATATTAGTAGTTATTGCAGTTGCCATTGGCATGTTGATCAGTACCATGGGCGATTTATCTACTTACGATACAATTGATTCTGCCAAAGCAAAGCCCGGAAAATTTTTGCACCTGATTGCCAAACTTGATACTTCAAACGGCAAAAAAATAGAATATGATGCGTTGAAAAATGCCAACTATTTAAGTTTTTATATTATTGATTCCCTTGGTGGGTCTGTTAGAGTAGTGTATATGAAAGGGAAACCGCCAACCGATATGGAACGCAGTGAACGAATGGTGCTGAAGGGAAAAATGACCGACAGCGCTTTTTTATGCGACAATATTCTCATAAAATGCCCCAGCAAATACACCGATGATAAAGCAAAAATCAGCAGCGCTGCAAAATAATTCTAAACTAATTTTTCAAAAGTTACTTGCTGTTTTTTCCTTGTATTGATCTGTTATAACTTTTGAAAAGCTTATTGAAATAATTTACGTTTATGCCATTTACAGGTGAACAACTCTTGCCGGGTCAAACAGGAACTTTCCTGGCTATTTTATCTTTGGTTTCTTCTTTGCTCGCAACTATTGCTTATTTCAAAGCAACCCAATCAAAAATATTTACAGAACAGCAAAACTGGAAACGTATTGCCCGTGTTGCTTTCATGGCTGAAATTATTTCAGTGATTGGCATTTTTATTACGCTTTATTTTATCATTTCCAATCATCGGTTTGAATACAGGTATGCATGGCAGCACAGTAGTTCCGAGTTGCCCATGCAATATATCCTGGCCTGTTTCTGGGAAGGACAGGAGGGAAGTTTCCTGCTCTGGAGTTTTTGGCATGCCATTTTAGGGGGCATCATTATTATGCGTGAAAAGCAATGGGAAGCACCTGTTATGACTACTATCAGCTTTGCTCAATTTGCATTGGCCACCATGGTAATAGGCATTTACTTCTTTGATTTTAAAGTAGGAAGTAATCCCTTTGTGCTGATGCGAAATGAAGGCATGCTGAGCCCCGAACAATTCCCCATCGGCTTTAATGCCGATGGTAGTTTAAGAACCGATTACCTGAGTTTTATCCGAGATGGAAATGGATTGAACCCATTATTGCAGAATTACTGGATGACCATTCACCCACCTGTCTTATTCCTTGGCTTTGCCAGTACCATTGTTCCGTTTGCATTTGCCATTGCCGCACTTTGGAAAAAAGATTACAGCGGCTGGATTTCAGCAGCCCGCCCTTGGGCTTTGTTCAGCGCAGGTATTTTGGGCTTGGGTATAATGATGGGTGCTGCATGGGCGTATGAAAGTTTAACTTTTGGTGGTTATTGGGCTTGGGATCCAGTGGAGAATGCTTCTCTTGTTCCCTGGTTGGTGGCTATCTGCGGTATTCATACATTGATGGCTTATAAACATTCAGGTCATTCTTTACGGGCAACGTTTTTATTTTTTATTCTGCAGTTCCTGCTCATTTTATATTCTACATTTTTAACCCGAAGCGGAGTTTTGGGCGATACCAGTGTGCATGCTTTCACTGATCTTGGCATGAATACACAGTTACTGATCTTCCTGCTCATTTTTGTTGTACCAGCTTTTGTTTTGTTTGGGATGCGTTACAAACAAATTCCAACTGTTGTAAAAGAAGAAAGCATCAGCTCAAGAGAGTTCTGGCAGTTTGTAGGTTCATTGTTGTTCTTTATTTCAGCTCTGTTTATTATAGGCAAAACTTCAATGCCTGTTGTAAATAAGATCTTCGGAACCAAATATGCGCCTGCACAGGATATAGAATATTCATATAATAAAGTTTTGATCCTGTTTGTTTTTGTAATTGGTATGTTAACTGCAATTGGTCAGTATTTAAAATATAAACAAACAAGTAAACCCTTTTTTCTTAAGAGTATTTGGCTGCCAACATTCATTGCTGCTCTTGCATCATTAAGTATAACCTTATTTGGTGCAATTAATTACAACAAATACGGAATTGGTTTTCTTGCTGCCATTCACCTGGCCATTTTTGCAGCGGTTTATGCAACTGTTGCCAATGGCATGTATATCATAACCGGCATTAAAGGTAAGATGATGAAAGCCGGGGCTTCCATTGCTCACCTGGGTTTTGGTTTAACCTTGTTGGGCATTCTTATCTCATCATCAAAAAAAGAAGTGTTGAGCTGGAACACCAGCGGCATCATGGTAAATTTTGGCGAGCAGAGCCAGGAAAATGCAGCAGAGAATTTAACATTGGTAAAAGGAATTTCTACTGATATGGGTAAGTATATGGTAACGTATCTCGGCGATTCAACACATCCATCTGATCCCAAGAAATATTTTAAAGTTCATTTTCAATACAAGAATTCAAAAGAAGGTTTTACACTTTACCCCGATGCATTTGTAAATTTTAAAGGAAATCAGCAATTGATGGCCAACCCCGCCAGTAAGCATTATATTCATAAAGATGTGTTTACTTATATAACATCACTGCCTAACCCTGAAATGAATAAAGACACCGCTAAGTTCAAAGAACATAAAATAAAACCCGGCGATACTGTGTTTTACAGCAAAGGATTTTTTGTGCTGGAAGGTTTGGGCAGAAACATTACACGAAAAAATATTCATGCAAAAGCAACCGATTCTGTTTTTGCAGCCAACATTACGGTATATGCAAAAGACAGCAGTCAATATAAAGCAGAGCCGCTTTTGATCCTCAGCGGTAATTCTGTTCAACCGGTTGCCGATACAGTGCTTGCACAAAACCTGGTGATTGCCTTTACCGGTGCTGAACAGGATGGAATAAAGCTGAGCGTAAAAGAAAGTAATGCCGTGCTGGACTTTATAACACTCAAAGCTTATCAGTTTCCGGCTATCAATGTGTTGTGGCTTGGCATTATTCTTATGACGATTGGGTTTCTCCTTGCTTCTGTAAATCATATTCTCAAAAACAGGAAATCGGAGCTGAAGGCTGTGTAACATCTGTCATCCCCCACGAAGGAGGGATCTGTTGAACATTTGTACAAAGCCAAACATATTCCCCGTACCCCGGAATGACAAGCACTCAATATTAAGAAAATCTTCACAAGGCAGCGTTGGTTACTTTCTGCCTGTCTGTTGTATTAACTCTGTAGAATGATTAATTTACATTGTCAATGAACTTTCAGAAAAGCACATATTTTTTTTCTGTACTCACAGCCATCTCCCTGCAGTGTTCTGTATTTGTTCAGGCTCAGGAACAACCGTTGCCGCCGCATCCCGATTCAACTGCATCCCATCAAATTATTAAAGCAGAATATGGACCTAATGATACCATTTTTGTAAAATCAATGCTGGTAAATGGTGAAGTGCTGGGTGGAAAAGAATTGAGCGAAGTATTTGTATGGGGAGGCGATCCCAGGAAGGCAGCGAAATACTGGGCAGAGTGGACGAGGTTACGCAACGCCGTTTATCTTACTTACCCGTATGCAAGATCAGCAGGTATTGTAATGGTTGATGTAAACAAACACCTTGAAACTATCAGTGGCCGGGGTGAGCGAAAAAAATATATCAAGACAAGGGAAAAAGAATTACGGGCGGCCTTTACCGATAAAGTAACTGACATGTCAATTTACCAGGGAAAAGTGTTGATGAAGCTCATTAACCGCCAAACAGGAAATAATTGTTATGAAATCATCCGTGAAATGAAAAGTGGTTTTACTGCCGGCTTTTATCAAACCTTAATGTTTCTTGTTGGCAGCAGTTTAAAACAGGAATGGAATCCCGGAGAAGATAAGTTTGATCGGCAGATAGAATCCATTGTGCAGGAAATTGACAGAATGTATAGTGGCGCCCCGTTCTATTCTTCATCACCTTCAGCCTCACGCTAACGGCTCATCATTTCTTCTTACTTTCAAGGTTCAAAAAAATTTGCATGAAATTAGATATACTTGCTTTTGGTGTACACCCCGATGATGTTGAATTGAGTTGTGCAGGAACCCTGATGGTTGAAATTTCCAATGGAAAACAGGTGGGTGTTATTGATCTTACACGAGGTGAGTTGGGAACAAGAGGCACTGCTGAAACAAGAAAAGAAGAAGCAGCTTTTGCAGCAAAAATCATGGGAGTACATGTAAGGGAAAACTTAGGCATGCGTGATGGTTTTTTTAAAAATGATGAAGAACATCAATTGCAGGTTATTCAAAAGTTGCGGCAATATCAACCCGAAATTGTTTTGTGCAATGCAATTGTTGACCGGCATCCTGATCATGGACGTTCATCCCGCTTGGTATCTGATGCCTGCTTTTTATCCGGACTCCGCAAAGTTGAAACAGAACTTGATGGAATGAAACAGGAAGCATGGCGACCGAAATACGTTTTTCATTACATCCAGGACAGGTATGCAGAGCCCGATTTTGTGTTCGATATTTCTTCTGTATTTGAACGGAAAGTTGAAAGTATAAAAGCATACAGCACACAATTTCATAACCCCGGTTTAAACGAACCGCAAACTTATATTTCAACACCGGCCTATTTTGAAACAATTATTTCCCGTCACAAAATGTTTGGCAAACGGATAGGGGTGGAGTATGCTGAAGGGTTCATAACTGAAAAAAGAATTGGTATCCGCAGTTTTGACGCACTGATACAGGTTACTACCTGATGATAGTTAGTTGTTAAAATAATACCATTCTTTTGCAAAACAACCTGAGCAAACTTATTTAAGGTTACCTTCGCCGCAATTTTCAAGATCATTATGAGTACTCCAAAATTTGCCGTAAAGGCTCAATCCTTTCATTCTGAGTTAAAGAGAAGAGTGAACGCTTATTTCGAAGAAACCGGTAAAATAACAACCGGTAATTTGTCTTTATATTTTAAAGCAATTGGCTTTGGTGTGGCATTGATAACGGTTTATGTTCATCTTGTTTTCTTTACACCCGGTATTGTATTGGGAATTATTGAAAGCATTCTGTTAGGTGGCCTCATTGCTGCTATTGGTTTTAACGTAATGCATGATGGCGCTCACGGCAGTTTCAGTAAATACAAACCTGTGAATATCATGGCTGCCTTTTCGTTGAATTTTCTTGGTGGCAGCAGCTTTATGTGGAATGTAAAACACAATATCATTCACCACGCATATACAAATATTGATGGTATTGATGATGATATTGATATTCAGCCCTGGATGCGGATGAGCAGTACACAAAAAAAATATGCACTGCATAAATATCAGCATCGTTACTTCTGGTTCCTGTATGCCGTCCTTTATATTCTATGGATTTTTGTGATGGATTATCAAAAATATTTCAAACAGAAAATAGGAGGCATGTCTTTAAAGAAAATGCGCTTGAATGATCATATCGTTTTCTGGGCATTTAAACTTGTTCACCTTTTTATTTTTGTGGCTTTACCCATTTATGTTGCAGGTTTTTTACCATGGCTTCTTGGTTTTGGAATAGCTACAGTTTTTGCAGGATTAGTGATCAGTATTGTTTTTCAACTGGCACATACCGTTGAGCACACCCAGTTTCCTGTGCCCAATGCAGAAGATGGACGATTAGATGATGAGTGGGCGGTGCATCAGTTAAAAACAACTGCCAATTTTGCAACAAGAAATAAATTGATTTCCACATTGGTTGGCGGATTAAATTTCCAGATAGAGCATCACCTGTTTCCGAGAATTTCACACGTGCATTATCCTGCAATCAGCAAGATTATTAAAGAAACATGCAGGGAGTATAATATTCCCTACATAGAATATCCCAAAATGCGTTTGGCAATTGCATCGCATGTTGCTTATTTGAAAGAAGTGGGAAGAAAGTAATATCATCTTGATTTACGAAATAGCGCAAGGCGCTATGAGGAAATTTTAGATGGTATTATACCGACTGTAAAACTGCCGGACTTTTTTACACATCATTTCGGTATAATTACTTCTCTGCTATAAAAAATAATTCAGAGCCACTGCGTGCCTGAATGGAGTTGTAACACAACTCCATTTTTTTTACTTGAAAGTATTTACTAAAGAGCTTCATGTATTCATCTTCAGTTCCTCCAAATGGAGGACCGCCTTCAAATAGTTTGTTGAAAAGTACACCCACTAATTTACCACCCGGTTTCAGCAGATGGTTCATCTGTTTTGTATAAGCTTCACGCTGTGATGGATGCAGGGCACAAAAAAAAGTTTGTTCAAGTATCAGGTCGTATTCTTCTTCATGTTCAAAAAAATCAGCGGTAATGATATGGATCGGTTTATTGTTGAATTTTTTCTTCAACTCTTCTGTCAGCACCGGTGAAATATCCAGCAGGGTTACATTTGTAAATCCTTCTTGCAACAGATATTCAGCTTCATAAGCATTTCCGCAGCCGGGAATCAAAACAGA
The DNA here is from genome assembly GCA_947085245.1 of uncultured Chitinophagaceae bacterium. GTDB lineage: Bacteria > Bacteroidota > Bacteroidia > Chitinophagales > Chitinophagaceae > Lacibacter. The sequence goes on from CAMTVU010000048.1 coordinate 26,766, forward strand.
AATGTTTTTATCGGCAACAGAATTCATGTATTCCTGTAAGGGAGTGGAGCTGTAACCAATATCCCAGCCTGTTTGTTGTTGTAAATAACGGTTGCTCCAATAATCAGCATCCAGTATTGAATGAGTCATAATAAAAATCTTTCCCATTTTTAATCCGGTGAGAGATATGAAATTAATTTTGCTGCACTTTAAAATAGAAAATGTCGTAGAAGTTTGAATTAAGCCAGGGCTTTTGTTTTCCGCTTGACTTCTCTTTTACTTCTTTACCTGTTAATTTGAAAACATTCTCAATTTGCATATTGGGGAAGGAAATATATTTGATCAATGATCCGGTGTACAACCCATTACTTCCCGCAACACCATCACTGGCTACAGAGCCGGGATCAGTTGCAAAAGAGATAACCGTATTGTCAGGAGGTGTAATAGAGGCTAATCCTTCATCCTGATCATTTTCTCCAAAAGATCCCCTGTCAAAAGGATTGTTACGGCAGGCGTCTAAAATAACAATATTAAGTTTGGTGCCGGCATCTTCCATACGCCTCAAAACCCATGAAATGGAAGGGCAATCTTCTTTCACATCAGCTTTGGATTTCAGGTTAAAATCAACAGGTATGATATAATTAAAATTATCAACCTGCATGCCATGACCAGAGTAATAAAACAATGCTACATCATAACTTAAAAGCTTTGAACCAAACTCACGGATTGCTGCTTTCATTTGGGCACCGCTGCCATCAATTACTTCAATTACTTCAAATCCACAACTCCTTAATACCTGCGCCATTGAGCGGGCATCATTCCTGGGATTTTTAAGTTGTGTTGTAAAACGATAGGTCTGGTTACCAATAATCAATGCCAGTTTCTTTTTATAGTTGGTTGTATTTAACCCCGATGTATTGTTACCGGTTGTAACCGGAACATTTGTATTGGTGGGCTTGGTATTATTTGTAACAGGATTGGTAGTTGGTTTGTCAGTCTTGGGTTTTGTATTGGTGTTGTTTGTAACAGGATTGGTAGTTGGTTTGTTTGTGCTGGGTTTTGTGTTTGTATTATTGGCAACAATGTTGGTATTACCTTCATTGTAATTATTTTTTACCCAGGCATCATAACCGGGAGGAGGTGTTGAATTTTTTTCATACTTACCCTCGTTCCAATAACCAAGTTTTAATTCGCCATCGAACTGAACGAGTTCTCCTTTTCCATGCAAACGCTGCTCTTTCCATTCTCCGTTATAGCGTTCTCCATTGGTATAATAATAAATTCCTTTGCCATTGAATTTATTGTCTTTAAAATTTCCTGTGTAATAATCACCTATATCAAAAAAATAGGAACCCTGGCCGTTTCTGAATCCGTTTTTAAAATTCCCTTCATAATAACCATTGTTGTAAACATACTTTCCATAACCATTTTTACAATCGCCGCTTATACAGCCAGTAGTGTTACCATCTTTCTGGAGTGAACTTTTTGGCGTAACCAGCGTGTTCTTTTCCCAAAAACCAATTTTCTTTATACCTGTATATGGATCATAATTTATACCCCAGCCATTTCGTATGCTGTTTTCCATAAAACCAACATATTTTTCACCGCTGATAAAAAAGTAAGTTCCATAACCTGTTAAAAGATTTTGTACAAACTGGCCCGACCAATGAGTTCCGTCATCCCAATAATAAGCGCCGTAGCCATCTCTTTTACCATCTTTAAAATAACCAAAGTAGCGATCGTTGCCACTATAGTATTTCATTCCATAGCCATTATCACAATCTCCATTAAGGCAACCTGTTGTACCAACAGGTTTATTGTAAAATGAAACCTTACCCAGATATTTTCCCTTTTCATAAATCCCTGTTTTCTTGTCACCATCAGGATAGACTTTTTCACCTTCTCCATCAAATTCACCATCCTTAAACTGGCCTACATAAGTTGTTTTATTTGTAAACTCCATTCTGCCAAAGCCCGTAAACACATCAGCAATACTTTCACCCATAAATTTTTCACCGGTCTTCCATTTGTAAATGCCAAAGCCTTCACGCTTGTCATCATAAAACTCACCTTCATACACATCACCATTTGCATATTGAAATTTTCCAAAGCCTGAACTGCAGTCTCCACTTAAACAGGTTTGTGCAGAAGAAGTGGTAAAAAGGGAAAGAAGTAAAAGGAACGATAAGCCAATTGCTTTCATCTTGGGTTAATTTTTGTGTAAGTTAGTAAGGTTTCGACACTTATTCAATACCGTGTAAATGGTATTAACATTTGTAAGTTTATTTGAATTACAGACTGGCTTCCTCCCTTATCTTTGCCCCACAAAATTTTATTTACGTATGCAGTTTCAACTAACAGAAGAGCAGTTGATGATACAAAAAGCAGCCAGGGACTTTGCAAAGAATGAATGTTTGCCCGGAGTAATTGAAAGGGATGAACTGCAAAAATTCCCGAAAGAACAAATCAGTCAGCTTGCTGACCTAGGCTTTATGGGTATGATGGTTGATCCGAAATACGGCGGATCGGGCATGGATACCGTAAGTTATGTTTTGGCTATGGAAGAAATCAGTAAAATTGATGCCAGCGTAAGTGTGTGCATGAGTGTAAATAACAGTTTGGTTTGTTACGGTTTGCAGGAATACGGTACAGAAGAACAAAAGCTGAAATACTTAACGCCATTAGCCCAGGGGAAAAAAGAGGGTGAACTTTATATTGGTGCATTTTTGCTGAGTGAACCAGAAGCAGGAAGTGATGCTACTTCACAAAGTACCACAGCCGAAGACAAAGGCGATCACTATGTCATCAACGGGATCAAGAACTGGATAACCAACGGATCATCAGCATCGGTATATCTCGTAATTGCACAAACTGATGCAGCAAAAGGGAGCAAAGGCATCAATGTATTTATTGTTGAAAAAAGCTGGCCGGGTGTAACAGTTGGCGCCAAAGAAAACAAACTCGGCATACGTGGAAGTGATACACACAGCATCTCTTTCCAGGATGTAAAAGTGCCAAAAGAAAACAGGATTGGTGAAGATGGCTTTGGGTTTACGTTTGCCATGAAAACATTGGCCGGCGGCCGGATTGGTATTGCTGCACAAGCGCTGGGAATTGCAAGCGGCGCTTATGAACTGGCGTTGAATTATTCAAAACAACGAAAAGCATTTGGGAAAGAAATTATGCATCACCAGATAATTCAATTCAAGTTGGCTGATATGGCAACACGTATTGAAGCTGCCCGTTTACTTTGTTTAAAATCGGCATGGGACAAGGATGAGAACAGGGATTATACAGTAAGCTCTTCTATGGCCAAAGTATTTGCCAGTGAAACAGCCATGTGGACAACAGTGGAGGCCGTACAGATACATGGCGGTTACGGTTATGTAAAAGAGTTTCATGTAGAACGATTGATGCGTGATGCAAAAATTACACAGATCTACGAAGGTACCAGTGAGGTGCAGCGTATTGTGATCAGCAGAAGTATTTTGAAATAGCAGCCCCCTCTAACTCCCCGCCAGTTGGCGGGGGAGGATTCAAAGCACAAGGCTAACTTTTTGTAGCTGCTGATTTTTTTCAGTAGCTTTTTTTTACAGAGTATTTTTAATTAGTTATGGCAGTAAATGCAGAAGCATATCATCGGATAAAAGCAGAACTGGATGCAAAGAATGTAACACTTGTTGCTGTTTCTAAAACAAAACCTGTTGAAGATATTCTTGAACTGTATCAACTCGGTCAACGGGATTTTGCTGAGAATTATGTGCAGGAGCTGGTTGATAAGCAAGCTCAGCTTCCCAAAGATATCCGTTGGCATTTTATTGGTCACCTGCAAAGCAATAAAGTAAAATTTATTGCCCCGTTTGTGCATTTGATTCATGGTGTGGACAGTTTGAAATTGCTGAAAGAGATCAATAAAGAAGCAAATAAGAATCATCGTGTTATTGATGTGCTATTGCAAGTACATATTGCACAGGAAGAAACCAAGTTTGGATTGAATGAAGAAGAACTGGCAGGATTAGTAAACACGAATGTTATCGGATTACACGAATTGAAAAATGTAATGATTCGGGGCTTGATGGGAATGGCTTCTTTTTCTGATGATATGCAAAAGATAAGGGGTGAGTTTAAAAACCTGAAAACACTTTTTAATAAATACCCTTCACTTTCAACTTTCAATTTTCAATTTTCCATTTTGAGCATGGGCATGAGCGGCGATTATAAAATTGCTGTTGAAGAAGGAAGTACGATGGTGCGGATTGGCAGTTTGTTATTTGGTGCAAGGAATTAATTATTTCTTATTTCTGAAAACAAAGTAGAGTAGCAATAAAATCCCAATAACAAGAAGCAGTGGAATTATGTATAACTGAAATGCATTTTCTTTAACAATCCCTTTCCTGTCTGCTGCACTGATTTTATTAACTCTTACTTCATTTTTATTATTGTATTCCATTATCCAAATATCACCGTTGGGAGCAATTAATCCGCTGGCGGGTTTCCAGTTGCCTGCAGATTTATAAATGGTGATCATGTATTTGCTTTTTTCTATTTTTTTAATAACATTCCCGGTAGCAAAGTAAATATTGTTTTTCGTGTCACTCCATGTATTAATGATGGAGTGGGCATTTGTATCACCTGTTATTTCACCTGCGTTTTTATAAAAAAGTTGCAGCGAATCGCCATTCGGTATCCAATACAGATCGGCTCCATTGTTAAAATAAATATTTCCTTTATTGTTGAGATGCAGTCTTCCGGTTGCAGATAATACTTTTGAACCGAGTAATGTTTTTTTTCCAGTTGTATCAATCTTCCAGAAATAGGAGGGAGTGCTTCTTTCAATGTAATACATATTGCCCTGGTCATCTCTTGTAAAGCTGTTCCATTGAGGAAAGCCTGCAGTACTGTCTTTAACTTTTATTATTTCGCCGTTGGCAAGTCTGCACCAGAGATAATAACCCCATGTATTCATTTGCTCTCCATTATACCATAAATGCTCGCCGTATAATTTTCCATCCTTGCTCAAATACAATTCATGTGTATGCACATCAGGTACAGCAATGGATTTACTTCCATTCGGTTTTATCATCCATACCAGCTTAAGATCTGTATAAAAAAGATTTCCGTTTTTATCAAGCACTATCCCCACTCCCGGATCGGCAAATGCAGTTGCTGATACAATGAAAAACAATAAGGAAAAAAATATTTTAAGCATTTGATTTATAATTTACCTCCGCAAAGTAAAAAGATCTGCCTATATTATGAGCAGCTCCCGTAAACCTGAATTCCGAAAGGGAAAAGAAAATTTCACGCAAAGACGCTAAGGAAAAGAAAAACAAACAAAACCTTATCACTTAATTGTCCTTGTAGCTTTTCTTAAACCAAGCAACAATCTTATCTTTTAAGGCGCAAAGAAAAATCCCCGTCCGTACCGGTACGGACGGGCTTTCGGATTTTAGGGTAAAAAAGTTGAGGTATTTATTTTTTCACTTTCCCATAATCAAACACCAGGTTGCAGAATGCTTTTATCCCAACATCAAGCATACTGTCATCAATTAAAAAATCAGGGGTATGATGTCCTGTTGCATTTGCAGGATTTGTTCCTTTTGGCATACCGCCCAAATTGAAAAAGAAAGCGGGTGCTTTTTCACCGTAAAATGAAAAGTCTTCAGCGCCGGTTGTCCATGTACCTTCCAAAACATTTTCAGCGCCTGCGGCAGTTTGCAGGGACGGAAGCATCCTGCTTACAAGCGAAGGTGTATTATATGTAACCAAAGTTTTGTTATCAATCACCACTTCAGCAGTTGCTCCATAAGCTTCAGCTATACTCATTGCAGTACGGCGAATTTTTTCATGTACATCTTTTTGCATTGCACCATCCAGCGTACGGATGGTTCCGCTGAAGCTAACTTCTTCGGGAATAATATTTTCTCTTACACCACCAATGAATTTACCAACGGTAATAACAACCGGAGCTTTTGTAAGATCTTCTGAACGGCTTACAATCGTTTGCAATCCATTAATGATCTGTGACGAAATCATAATAGGATCAATGCCATTCCACGGTGCCGAACCATGAGCGCCTTTGCCTTTTACTTTTATCAGGAACCAATCGCTGCTGGCCATAAATGAACCGCTTTTGTACCGGATTTTTCCAATTTCCAAGCCTGATGAAATATGCAAACCAAAGATGACATCCACTTTCGGGTTATCCATCACTCCTTCTTTCACCATTAGCGGAGCACCGCCTTCTTCTGTACCTGGCGGACCTTCTTCAGCCGGTTGAAAAATAAATTTCACCGTGCCGGGAATATCTTTTTTCATAGAAGCCAATACTTCAGCAGTGCCCATTAAAATAGCAATATGTGTATCATGTCCGCAGGCATGCATTACAGGAACCTGTTGCCCAAGGTAATCTGCAATTGTATTTGATTTGTAGGAAACGTCTGTACGTTCTTTAATTGGCAAAGCATCAATGTCGGCTCTCAAAGCCACAACAGGACCGGGTTTGCCGCCTTTCAATAATGCAACAACACCGGTTTTAGCAACACCGGTCGTTACTTCAAGACCTAAACTTTTTAAATGATTGGCAATAAATTCCATCGTTTTAAATTCACGGTTGCCCAGTTCAGGATTTTGATGGATATGCCTTCGCCATTCAATCACTTTTGGTAAGATGGCTTTTGCTTTTTGATCAATGAGTTGCTGGATGGTTTGTGATGAAGCACTGTTGCCCGCAAGTATCAATAACAGGATCGGGATTAATTTTCGCATGTTGATTTTTTAATTATGTAATGATAATTTTTCAAAAATTTTGAACACTTGATAATGTGCTTAGCAACTTTTGAAAAGTTTTTGAATAAAATTCAATTTAGTTCTTTTTCAGAAAGACGTAGCCATCATATTCCACAAAATCAGATGCTTTTATTTCAATGGCTTTTACTCTGCCATTTTCAATCGCAACAGGTACTGCAAATTTTCCATAACCGGCATGGCTCCATGTAAGAAGAAATATTTTGTTATCCATATACTCAAGTTTGCCGGTGATGCCCGGATGGGGGCTAAGCAATACAGAGTACCTGTAATTATGCGGTTCTTTAATAGCACAACACATTATTTACAATTCAACTTTTAATTGTTTCTGAAAACAATCAGTACCTGCAAAGTAAAAATGTATTTTATTTAATTTTTGGCGGACCATCGGGAATCATTGGCTTGTAAATTTCATTTCCTTTTTTTGTTTCAAACTCTTTTCTTATTTCAGTACGCAGCGTTTCATTTTCAAACAGATCAAGCATGGTAAAGGCCAATGCTTTTGATGAGAAGATCATTCCTTTATGACCAATGCTCATTCCGCCACAAGCAACCACCACCCACGAATGCCAGGGCGATTTGTAAGGAGCCGTTGTTACATTCAAACTGATTTCGGGAACAATCCAACTCACATCACCCACATCGCTTGATCCGCCATCAGGATCTGGTTTTGTTTTTTCCAATGGTTTAATGGTACCATCAATACCACTTGCTTCCAATCCGTAATTTTTCTGTATCTGGTTGGCAAAATCAACTTCATCTTTTGTATAAGTAATGGGGCCAAGCAGTTCTAAATTCTTTTGTAAAGCGCCTGCACCTGTTTCATTCACTAATATTTCATAATCACCGGTTTGAATTTTGATGTTGTACTCAACACCGGCCATCAGTGCCGCCCCTTTTGCAATATTTCTTACACGTTCTTCCACAGCACTTACACCGCTGCGTTTTGAATCTCTGATCCATATCCATACAGCAGCTTTTGCAGGAACAACATTGGGCACATCACCGGCGTCTTTTTTTACATAGTGCATGCGAACACTTGGTTTAACATGCTCTCTTAAATAATTGATACCTGTACTAAACAATTCAGCGGCATCTGTTGCGCTTCTTCCATTCCAGGGATCAGCAGCAGCATGTGCACTCTTGCCTTTAAATTCAACCAGCAGATCAATGATGGCCTGTGAACTTTGCATGCTGGCCGCTATTTCATAACCGGGATGCCAATCAAAACATACATCCACATCATTGAACAACCCTGCACGGATCATATAAATTTTTCCACCACCATCTTCTTCGGCAGGAGTTCCGTAAAAACGAACGGTGCCTTTTATCTTCCCTTTTGCAAGCAGATCTTTAATTGCAAGCGCTGCGCCTAAACTGCCGGGGCCAAACATATTATGGCCGCAACCGTGACCCGGAGCGCCTTCGTTCAACGCCTCTTTTGTAGTTTTTGTTTTTTGTGATAAGCCGGGCAAGGCATCAAACTCACCCATGACTGCGATGATAGGTTTACCGCTTCCAAAAGTAGCCACGAAAGCAGTAGGCATTTCTGCTACGCCACGCTGTACAGTAAATCCATTTGCTTCTGCATAATCAGCAAGCAGTTTTGATGAGCTGTGTTCTTTGAATGCGGTTTCAGCAAACACCCAGATGCTGTCGCTGAGTTGAATGAGATTTTTTTCGTGAAAAGCAATGGATGCCAGTAATTCTTTTTTATTGGCTGATAAAATTGTTTGCTGGGCAATGATTGAAGTTGTTGAAATAAAAATAAAAAGGGGAAGAACGCTTATAAATTTTCTCATGTACTGATGTTGAAAAATGAATGTACTGAAAATTATGCTGAACTTATTCTTCAACAGAAGTACAACGGTAAATTAGTTACCCAAAATAAAAGCCGGAACTGAAGCCCCGGCTTTATGTAAAAACCTATACATGTGCATGAGAAAACTGCGTTTTTATCTTTCCCAAAGAATTTTTTTGCCAAATACCAGTGTATTATCAGTGAATTTTACTTTTGATAATTCAATTACCCAAATGCTGCCACGGAACAGACCGGCAACCGGAAACTTGGAGAGGTATCCTTTTTTTGCTTTTTCACCTTCAGGTCCATCTGCCGATTTTAAAATACCAGTAAACTGAATGCCCTTGATTTTTGCTGTGATCAATTTATCAGGAAGAACGGTACCTGCTACGATGTTATTTTTCAATGCATCTTCTATATGCTTTGTATCTGAATCAGACTTAAATACCAGCAATTCATCACCCGGTATATAGGCATAATAACAGGATGCACAATAAGGGGTATCCTGCACGGATGTTGCAATGGTTACTACGGATTGATCTTTCAGAAAAGCTGCAATATTTGCATCCATTTTCAAAGTGTAATCGTTGTTTACCTGGGCCATCTTCGGGAGTTTAATTATTTTGTAAAAATGGGGTTGAACTGATTACGGATGAATGACCGGTATCAGTATTTAAAATGATTGTTGTAACCGCTGTAAAATTAAGAAATACTACAGATGCTTTTTCTGTAAGCTGATGATTAATGAACAATCTCAGCTTCCAGCTCTTCTTCAACTGAAACAGAAGCTGTAAATTTTTTCCTGTTGATCTTTCCTTTTAACAGCAGCGCATTTTTTTTGAATGCGGATTTATTCACCGGAGAAAATTCAATCATCCATAAACTGCTTGTTGTTTGTAACTGCCATGCAACATCTTTACCATCCTTCTTTCTTTTTCCGATATTCCACTTCGGGTTGCTTATACCCGATACAGTACAGGAATAATATTTCCCGAAATAAAAAAGTGAATCAATTACAGGAGCCTGTTTGCCCTTCAGTTCCATTACTGCAAAATGAATGGTATCGGCTGCCAAATAAACCGGCTGTCCGTTCTCATCCACCATCTGTGTTCCCTGCAAACGTATTTGATAAAATGCTTTTACTTTAACAATACCGGGTATTGTTTTTTGCTGTGCTGAAACAAAAAACGGAATAAGTATCAACATCATTAAGATAAAACCGGCAGCATGCCATTTTCTTTTTATCATACACGGAAAGTAATCTTTAAATTATAAAAATAACCGTGGCACCACGACGCCACGGTTATTCAAATCAGCTATTATAAAATTAATACACAATCACTTTAGCGGTTTTAATGCGTTTCCCTGTATTGTCTGATAACTCAAGTAAATACATTCCTTTTCCATAGCCGTTCATATTTACCGAAAGCTGATCGTAAGGGCCGGTAAGCGTATAGCTTTTGCGATATACCACAGCGCCTCTAGCATCATACATGGTAATTGTTTTTGCTGAAAGGTTATTGGGTGCGGTATAATATCTTACCTGGAACAAGCCGGCATTGGGATTGGGATATACAAACAGTTTATTGCTCACAGAATCGGCAATGCGGAAAACAGCCGATGTATTTACACAACCATTTGCATCTGTAACCATTGTTTTGTATTCGCCCAGGCCATCAATATTTACCGTTAATGAATTGATAGTTGCACCGGGTATGAGGGTGTTGTTTCTGTACCAAACAAAACTTACCGGGAGAGGAGCAATAACCGTTGTTTTGATAGTTGTTGTTAAGCCGGGATACAGGCTCAGGAACGGATCTGCATTTAATTGCACAAGCGGTAATGGATTTACACGCAGCAGCGCAGCATTTGAATTGAGAATATTACAATCTCCGTTCAATACGCACCGGTATAAATTATTATTCAGTCCCATTGCAACAGCAGTTAAGTTATAGGTTGCCTGTGTTGCTCCGGCAATATTGCTATATAATGTTCCGCCATCTGTACTTACCTGCCATTGATACGTTAATCCCGTTCCGGAAGCAGTAATACTGAAGCCGGTATTATTGCCTATACAAACTGTTGACTGTGTTGGTTGTGCAGTAACTGCAACAGCAGTGTTTACTGTAAGTACTGCTGCGTTTGAATTCGTTGAAGCAGGGCAGGTGCTTACTATGATACAACGATATTGATAATTGTTCATACCGGTAATTACAGATGTTAATATAAGTGTTGGCGAAGTTTGCCCGCCAATATTACTGAAAGTTGCACCGGCATCTGTGCTAACCTGCCATTGATAACTGAGTGTTAAACCTGTTGCCGCTACTGTGAAAGTAACGTTTGATCCTGTACAAATTGTTTGGTTTACCGGTTGGGTTGTAACAGATACGTTAGGATTAACCGTTAACAAACCAAAACCCGATGTAACAGGAGCAGCGCAAGGGCTGCTTACAACACAGCGGTATTGGTAATTATTCATGCCAATTGTTACACCTGTTACATTCAATGTGGCAGCTGTGGCTGCTGCAATATTATTGAAAGTTGTTCCGCCATCGGTGCTTAACTGCCATTGATAAGTTGGTGATGAGCCGTTTACTGAAATGCTGAAGCTTGTATTTGCTCCGGCACATACATTTGTATTTTGCGGTTGTGAACTGATCGTTACAGCAGTACAGCCGGATGGAATTTTTGCAGTGAATAAACCACGACCATGCGTTCCTGCGGCAATGGTGCTGTCGCTAATTCGCATTTTCAGCATATCCGTACGTACAGTTGGGAAACCAACTTCGGGAGCCCATGCAGTACTTGCTCCGTTGATTAAGTCTGTATGATAAACACCTGCTTCTGTTGCAAGGTATAATTTGTCGTTACGGCCTGGTTCATACAAAGCCCATCTTACTGGCATGTCTGGTAAGTTTCCGTCAACAGCAATCCAGCTTGTACCTCCGTTTGTTGAAACCCACACATTGTTTACTCCATAATTGCTGAATACAGCTACAAGATTATTATCGTCAGTGCCTGTGTTAACACAATTCACATAACCGGAAGCAGGAAATGAAGCGCCGGTGATATTTGTAACATTTGCATCAATATCACCAGATGTTACTGTTGATGCATTATCAAGACGAACTACCCGTCCGTTATTGGTACCAAGGAAAACTCTGTTGGCCGTGTTAGGCGATACATGCAATGCTGATAATGCTGTTGAACCGCCAATAGCTGCAATAGAAAAAACGGAACTGGTTGAACCTGTATTTGCATTATCCCATCTTCTGATCTGTCCATTTCCTCCATTACTGGCATACATAATATTTTGTGCATCATCATAAGTAAACGGATTTACAAACAAACCTGATGTGGAAAGATTAACGGAAGACCATGAAAGTCCGCCATTGGTACTGCGGCGATATTGATTAAAGACATAACTGCCGAACTGTATTAATGGATTTTGCTGATTGATATGTACATACATTCCATCGCCACCGGTTACTTCAGTAGAATAACTTAAGCCGTCATTTTTAAGTTGATGTGTTCCGTTATCCTGTGCCCCTGCCAACAGATATGGAGAGCCCGCAGCAGGGTGAATGGCTACTGAATAAAATTGTTTGATGGCCAGGTTACGGTTCTTGTCAATAAAAGTTGCACCGTTATTGTTTGAATAAAACAGCCCGCCATCAGTACCCATAATAAGTCTTGTTTCACCATTTCTTATCCAGTATTGCAGGTAATGATGATCTGCATGAACATAAGGTGATGTAGAAACCCAGTAAGTAATCCTCGTCCATGTTTGTCCGTCATCGGAAGAACGGTAAGCATCCAGTCCGCCGCAAATCAATTCAGATGCATTGTTGGGATTGATGGCAAGTGTTTGGTTATACCATCCCTGCCCGCTTAAAACTCCCGAAGGCATAATGGTACTGTTCTGTAAGAGCCATGTTTGTCCGCCATCAACCGATTTATAACAACTGTCGGCATTTCTTGAACTGTTAACAGTAACAGCATATAACGTTTCGCCCAATACAGCCATTTCAGTTCTGATAGCTTGTGTATTGGAAGTTCTGAAACCGGCACCGGTAAGCCAGCCACTTGTTGTAACTGTAGCCGGATTATTTGTATAACGATGATTGACGGTTGTTCCGAAATAACCAAAAGCAGCATTGAGTTTGCCGGATGACGTAAATTCAAAATCGGTGCAGGCCGAACCGGAAGTAAGATCATTTGGTGTGATGCTTAGCCATGAGTTACCATTATCAGTTGAACGTACAAAGCCATTGTTCCTGGTAGCCAGGTAAACATTTCCTGATGCATCACAATCAATTTTAAAACTTCTTGTAAAAGCGGCTGTTGAAGGAATTAATGTAAACGTTGCACCTGCATCTGTTGATTTCCAAACACCTTTTCCAAATACTGCATCTGAGTTACTGGTTGCTTCGCCTGTTGCAAAATAAAGAATGGATGGATTGGCAGGGTTCTGACTGATAGATGCAATAGCAAGATTCGTAAAATAATCGTTTACAGGAACCCAGTTGGGAATGGCAGATAAAAAGTTTGTACATCTCCAAACACCACCCGCTACACCGCCTGCAAATACTGTATTGCCGGAAGGATCATTTAAAGTATCTAACAGGAAAGCCCGCATACGTCCGGCTGTGTAACCACCGGTAGAGCTTGCACCACCGCCCCTTCTGTTACCATTGCTTGGGCCAACACTATCATAAACAGGGCCACGCTCAATCCATGTTAATGATGCAATACTGCGAGAGTTTGTATTTTTAAGTGTTTCGGTATAATTGATTGCATCATATAAACGCTGATAAGGCACATAACCCAAAGCAGGATCTTTAATCTTCTCAGCTTCCTGCAACTCCCTTTCCATGGGATTGTCATATTCTTCATTCTCTTCTTCACTTCTGAAAGTATTGCAGGATGAAAGAAGTGCAACAGATAAAAAAATGCATAAAAATCTTTTCATAAAGTACTTGTTGGAATTAACAGGTTGATTGACCTGAAAGTTAAATAAAAAATCATATATGGGAAAGCGAGGCGAGCTTTTCCTGCAATAAATTGAATAAAAGCTTTGTTTTTGAAAGTTATAAGCTGAGTTTATACCGCTTTGAAATATATTTTAGTCCAATCAATTACTTAGGGCGGTATTATACAAGTATGAAATTTTTGTAACGCACTATTGAACTAAATAGTTCTTCCATTTGGTATTATTTGTACTCTCCGTACACGGCTCTTAATTCATCAGCTATTTCGCCAAGTGTACATTTATGTTCAACCGCTTCAATTACAGCAGGCATCAGGTTTTCATCGCTTGCAGCTTTGTCATTGATTTCTTGCAGGCATTGATCAACTTTGCCCGGGTCCCGGTTTGCTTTTAACCTGTTGAGCTTTTCGGTTTGCAATGCCCTGATGCTGTCATCAATTCTAAATACAGGTGTAGTATTATCTTCCTTAACCTGGAACTTGTTTACACCCACAATAATTTTTGAGCCGTTTTCTATATTCCGCTGATATTCATAAGCACTCCGTGCAATTTCGTCCTGTATAAATCCTTGTTCAATGGCGCTCACGCTTCCACCCATCACATCAATCTTCGCTATCAGTTCCCATGCTTTCTGTTCTATTTCATTTGTCAATGATTCTACATAATAACTGCCTGCCAACGGATCTACCGTATCGGGAGCGCCACTTTCATAAGCTACAATCTGTTGTGTACGCAATGCAATTCTTGCCGCTTCTTCAGTTGGTAAACTTAATGCCTCATCATAGCCATTTGTATGTAAAGATTGAGTTCCCCCAAGCACTGCGGCCAATGTTTGAATGGTAACTCTTGCAATATTGTTCAGCGATTGCTGTGCTGTTAATGTGCTTCCGCCTGTTTGGGTATGAAAGCGCAGCATCATTGACTTTTCATCTTTTGCTCCCATTTCTTTCATCATCTTAGCCCACATTCTTCGGGCCGCACGAAACTTGGCAGCTTCTTCAAACAAATTATTATGTGCATTAAAGAAGAAAGACAATCGTTTGCCAAACACATCTATATTCAAACCTTTCTCCAATGCTGCTTTAACATAGGCCTTGCCATTTGCCAGTGTAAATGCAATTTCCTGTACTGCTGTGCTTCCTGCTTCACGGATATGATAGCCACTGATGGAAATTGTATTCCATTTGGGAAGATCTTTACTGCACCATTCAAAAATATCGGTGATGATACGCATGCTGGGCTTAGGTGGATAGATATACGTTCCTCTTGCAGCATATTCTTTTAAAATATCATTCTGAATGGTACCGGTAATTTTTTTGAGATCAGCACCCTGTTGTTTGGCCAATGCCACATAAAAAGCAAGGAGAATAAAACCGGTTGCATTAATGGTCATAGAAGTAGAAACATCTTCCAGCTTAATTCCGTTAAAGAGTGTTTCCATATCCTCAATACTGTCAATGGCAACGCCAACTTTTCCAACTTCGCCTTCACTCAATGCATGATCACTGTCGTAACCAATTTGTGTGGGAAGATCAAAGGCCACACTCAAGCCATTTACACCCTGGTTCAATAAATAGTGATAACGTTTGTTGCTTTCTTCTGCAGTAGAAAATCCTGCATACTGACGCATCGTCCACAACTTGCCACGATACATGTCGGGTTGCACACCACGGGTGAAGGGATACTGTCCCGGAAGTTCATTTGTTTCGGAAGTTTGTTGATCAGCAGCTGTATAAAGTGTTTTCACTTCAATGCCAGAATCGGTGCAGAGTTTTTTTTCTTCCATAAACAAGTATCGTTCGTTTTAAAATCTTAACCCATCAATTGCTTTGCTTCTTTATTGATCAAAGCGGTAACTATGTTCTGAAGAGATGCGTTTTCATCTTCTGCCAGTAATTCAATCAGTTTTTTACCTAAATCCATCCCATTTGCATTGGTGGGCAACATGGAAACAAGCTGATTGATGATGAAAATATTCTGCTCTTTTAAATTTTTAATACCATCCCATGCAGCAGCTGATACATACAATTGCTGGCTTACGTTGTATTCAAATTCTGTTTTGATGGTTTGAATCATAGCTGATTGCAATTGTGATGCTGACATTGCATTTACAGCAAATCTGCTAAGCACATTGGTTAATCCGATACGTTCACATAAAATAGCAAGCCGCTCATACGCCTGTAGCTGTAATCGCAGCATCTCAGGATTTGAAGTAGTTACAGAGCGTACAGGTTGTTGAAGTATTTGTTGTTGCATTTCTTTTTGCTCTTCCACCAATTCTTTTTTGCTTTTGATTTGCAGGTAAATAGCCAGAGCAACAAAAAAAACAGCGCCACCAACAAAGAGATAGATATAAACAGGATCCATGATTATTGAGTTGTGGCAAAAATAGGTGTTTGCGCTTGAAAAGTTAAGAGCAAAGGAAGCTGTGAAAGGATGTTGATTTAATAGTAAATTTGCAGAATAAAGATTTGAAGCATGGAAACAATAAATACAGCCCCGGTAAATTTTACAGAAGGCGCTATTGCTGAGATAAAAAAAATCTATGCTCAGCAGGCCGAAGGCAAATACCTGCGTGTAGGTGCAAAGGGTGGTGGCTGCTCAGGTCTTACTTATGTGTTGGACTTTGATGAAAAGCAAGCTAATGATGAGTTATTTGAGGCAAATGGTATTGAGTTTATTATGGATAAAAGCCAGGGAATGTATCTGCTGGGAATGGAAATTCATTGGGATAACGGGTTAAATAACCGTGGCTTCACGTTCACCAATCCCAACGCAAGTAAAACCTGCGGCTGCGGAACAAGTTTTGCGGTGTGATTCCTGATTAAATAATTATTTGTTGAGCCTCTGGAAATACAGAGGCTTTTTAAATGCTTATACAGGAAGATTTATTTACCCAATGGACGGTATTGCTACTTGCCGGAATAAGTTGCAACTTGCAATAAAATACTCTCACATGAAAAAGATTCTCCTCCCGTTTCTTCTCTTTACAATCGGCATCAGTACAACCAATTTTGCACAAAAGAAAAAACCTTCTGCTGTATCGGGCATTATGGGTAATGAGGCCGGCAACAGTGATACTAAAAACAAAACCAGCGGTGGCAATAAAGAGTTGAAAGTTGTCTCAGCTGAAAAGGTAATGGAGATGAAAATACCCGAAGGCGGTGCCAATGGTGCTGCAGTTGTATATCACCCAAAAGAAAAATTATATTATGCCGCCCAGGCAGGCAATAAAGTGTTTCCACTTGTGATTTTTAATAAAGATGGTGAAGTAGTATCGGAGGAAGGACAGGAAACATTGATTGATATAAGAGGATTGTGGTATAATCCCAATACAAAAAAGATAGGAGGAAATGGGTATGATGAATTTGGATGGTTCAATTATGAACTGAACAAAAAAGGATTGCCCGAAACAATTGACGTATTTAAACAGGGCCTTTATCAACCCGATAAAAACAGCGGCGGAGTACTTAATACGGAAGATGACGAAGTGTTGTTCCTGGATGGGTTGAATATCCTTTGCTACAATACCGATGGAACAGAAAAGAAAAAAACGATCCAGCTTCATATAGGTTCCATGAATACAAATGACGGTGTGATGACAACCAGTGAAGATTTTGAAAATAACTATAATGTGCGTTCTCTTATTTATACCGGAATAAAAGGAGCAGAAATAGGGTTATTGAATATTTCAAAAAAGCAGGTAGAGTTGTATGATATTAAAACCGGTTACATGAGCCAGCTTGTAAAATTACCTGTTGACTTTGTATTGGAATCTTTCTTTAATTTTTCTTACAGCAATGATATTTACTGGGTGTTTGATAAACAAAGCCGCAAATGGATGGGATATAAATAAAAAGGGGCAGGCCGTTTCTTCGAAACCTGTTAATGCAATATAGCAAGTGACTATAATGAAGTGTATTTTTATTTTCTTAACCCCAACTTTCAAGTTGGGGAAATTGAGAAGAAAAGTGCATGGCTTCAGCCCTGAATTTTGATCATGGCTAAAGCCGCTCATTTGTTTAGTTTGTACCCCGACTTAAAAGTCGGGGTTATTTTATTAACGGCAATACTTTTCAAAAAAAGTGTAGCCTTTAAAATAATACAGCAGGTGATTAATGAAGTGTATTTTTATTTTCTTAACCCCAACTTTCAAGTTGGGGAAATTGAGAAGAAAAGTGCATGGCTTCAGCCCTGAATTTTGATCATGGCTAAAGCCGCTCATTTGTTTAGTTTGTACCCCGACTTA
>CAMTVU010000049.1:0-51478 GCA_947085245.1 uncultured Chitinophagaceae bacterium
AGTAAATGCTGGTTTTTTAACTGCACAGATACAGGCATGTATAAAAATTATTGTGGTGTGACATTGAAGTTATCAAATGGTTTAAAGTAAAACGAAAGAGGTTATAATTTCTTTTATTTCAGTTTGTTAATTTTCTAACTGAATTATATTAGATTTTACCAGTGGAAAATAAAAAAGAGGCACATGATATGCCTCTTCAGTTACAGGAGTGTTTATAATTATTTTATTTGATGATCCATCTGGCGCCAATGTCAATGTTGCCTAAATTCCCTAAACCTAAACCTGAACTAAGTGAAAAACTTTTTTGAATATTTTTTTTGTTATTAGTCGCCGTTTCCTCTCTCTGAGAATACCCTGCACTTATTAAGTCTGTAAAACGGAGTTCCAGTAAGAAACGATTATTCCATTTATATGCCAGCCCTGGGTAAAGACCAAGATTTACTCCAAATTGCTGTGCATAAGGATTACTTGTAATTTTATTGTTGTTTTGCTGAGAATAGTACAGCCCTGCTTTTCCTTCACCAAAAACAAAAAAGTTTTTCCCAAGAGATTTATAGGTTCTGGTGAAATATCCTCCGCCAACATTATAACTATTGATCTTTGAATTGGCTATTGGCATAGTTGGAAATTCATTCTTTAATACTCCGTAACCACCGTTTATAAAGAACCCACTTAACCTGTTTTCCTTTTTAGCAAATCCCAATTCCCCCGATAAACTAAATCCGGTATTTTTAGTCGTTTGAGGAATAGTGTAAGAATTCATTTCATTTTTATAGGATTGAATGTTTAAACCAAAGCCCAACACCGTATTTCCTTTTTGGAACTGTGCATAGGTTGATGAAGCAAGCAGTAATACAATAGTAAGTGTAATAATTTTTTGCATGGTTATTTTTTTTAATGAACTGCAATGATAAACAGTCATGCTCTAAAAAAAGCTAACCAAAAGTGTATTAAGAAAAGATTAGGAATAAAAAAAGAAGTATAAAAAACATAGCCTGATAGTAGATATACATCGTAATTTTTCTTTTGCAGCAACGTTTCAAAAATATATTCTTACACTGCTTACGCCTGTTAGTGAAAAATAAATAAATTCACTTTTCCTTTTTTTAAACAAAATCAACCAAATCAAAAATGAAAAGAATTTCATTGATCGCCTCATTTGGCCTCCTTGTTTTTGCAGCATGTAACAAAAGCAATAACGACAAACAAGTGAGTGTACCTGAACCTGAAAATGCAAACAGCGCCGTTACCCAAAGGCAATGTGCTTCTTATGAAGTTTTACAGGAACAATTAAAAGCTGATCCTTCGCTCCAGAAAAAAATGAATGAGATTGAAGCATTCACAGCTCGTTACATGCAAAACCCCGCTGCCTACAAAATAGGAGCAGATGGTGTTACCCTGGAATTACCTGTTTATGTGAATGTACTTTATAAAGCCGCAGCCGAAAATATTTCTAATGCACAGATCCAATCACAAATTGATGTTTTAAATGAAGATTTTGCTGCATTGAATGTTGATTATAACAACACTCCTTCTATTTTCCAGTCGGTTCGTTCCGGTGACATCAAGATCAAATTTGTTTGGACAACTGCTAATGTTACCCGCAAAGCAACAACTAAAACAAGTTTCAGAACGGATGATTCAATGAAGAAGAGCTCAAGAGGTGGTATTGATCCCACCAGTCCTTCAACAACTTTAAATCTCTGGTCCTGCAATTTATCAAATGGAATTTTGGGTTATGCTCAATTCCCCGGAGGAAGTTTAGCTACTGATGGTGTGGTTATTTTATATTCAGCTTTTGGCAGCAGAGCTAAATACCCCGGCGGTACCTATATTTCTACTTATGACTTAGGCAGAACTGCAACACATGAAGTTGGCCATTGGTTTAACCTGCGCCATATTTGGGGTGATGCAACCTGCGGAAACGACCAGGTGGGTGATACTCCGGCACATAATACTGCCAACTACAATTGCCCGGCTTATCCTCATTACAGCACTTGTACAGGCACTCCAGTTGAAATGACAATGAACTACATGGATTATACTGCTGATGCATGTATGTATATGTTTTCTGCCGGACAAGCTGTTCGTATGCAAGCCTCTTATGCTGTTGGCGGACCAAGAGCAAGTTTGAGATAATTTTTTATTATACTGATTTGTAAGAAGAGGCTGTCTCAAAAGTCATTAAACGTCTTTGCGAGGGAGGAACGACCGAAGCAATCTATCTGTTTATCAATTGATCAATTTTTGCAGATTGCTTCACTATGTTCGCAATGACGACTTTTGAGACAGCCTCTTTTTTATGCCCAAAGGTTTAATTATCAGTAATCTGCACCGGTTATTTGAATTGAGGAAAAAAATGAATAAATTCATAGGTGGATTTTTTCTTTGTAAATCAAATACCAGAAATATGAAACGATTTTGCCTGTTTGCACTGGGAGTATTATTGCTGTTTAGCTGCAACAAAAACGATTTGCAAAAAGTGGGTGAAAGTGAAGAGCCTGAAATGACCCTTGCTGCACAACGCCAATGCATGACCTACGAAATGTACCAGGAACAATTAAAAGCAAACCCATCTTTAAAAGATAAGATGGATAAAATTGAAGCATTTACTCAACGGCATATTCAATCGCCTGCTGCCAGATTGGATGGAGACGGCATTACAATGATCATCCCCGTAGTTGTAAATGTACTGTACAAAACAGCCGCTGAAAATATTTCTGTAGCACAGATTCAATCACAAATAGATGTATTGAATAAAGACTTTGCTGCAACCAATACAGACTATAACAGTACCACCACTTATAATGCTGTAAAATCAGGCAATATTAAAATCCGTTATGAATTAGAGACTGTTGTTCGGAAAGCAACCAGCAAAAAGTCCTGGCCCATTAATGATGCCATGAAAATAAGTAAAAGGGGAGGTATTGATGCCACCAGTCCTGAAACAACTTTAAACATCTGGGTTTGTACTTTAAGCAAAAATATTTTGGGCTATGCACAGTTCCCCGGAGGCGATCCGGCAACAGATGGTGTGGTTATTCTCAATACTGCATTTGGCACAACGGGTTCTGCTGCGGCTCCTTTCCATCTGGGGCGCACTACCACACATGAAGTAGGCCATTATTTTAATCTTCGCCATATTTGGGGCGACGCTAACTGCGGCAATGACTTTGTTGATGACACTCCTTTGCATAATACTGCCAACTATGGTTGTCCTGCTGCCGGGCACTTAAGCACATGTGCAGGAACACCTGTTGAAATGACCATGAACTACATGGATTATACAAATGATGCTTGTATGTATATGTTTTCTGCCGGACAAGCAGTTCGTATGCAGGCAACTTATGCTGTAGGTGGACCAAGAGCAACCTTAAGTCCATAACAATTCTCTTTGAATAATTGTAAAAGAAAGTGCCTCCGGATTGGGAGGCGTTTTCTTTGTTATATGAACTAAGGAAATTATCTGCTTACTGCAACACATCAGCGCCAAAATAACTTCTCAACACAGCAGGTATTACAATTCCATTTTCAGTTTGATTATTTTCAAGCAAGGATGCAAGGATGCGGGGTAATGCCAATGAACTTCCGTTTAAAGAATGAACCAGTTGCATTTTTCCCATGCCATCTTTGTAACGGATTTTCATGCGGTTGGTTTGGTAACTTTCAAAATTGCTTACACTGCTGCACTCCAACCATTTTTTTTGTGCTGCACTCCACACTTCAAAATCATAAGTGAGGGCAGACGTAAAACTCATATCGCCCCCACACAAACGGAGTATGCGGTATTTCAAACCCAATGACTGAATCAATTTCTCAACATGTGCCACCATTTCATCCAGCACTTCATAACTTTTATCGGGATGGACCAATTGAACAATTTCAATTTTATCAAACTGGTGAACACGGTTTAATCCTCTTACATCAGCCCCAAAACTTCCTGCTTCTCTTCTGAAACAAGGCGTATATGCAGTCATCTTAATTGGCAATTCCGTTTCTTTTACAATTTCATCACGGTAAATATTGGTTACTGGAACTTCTGCCGTTGGGATCATATAAAAATTATCTGCAGGCATGTAATACATCTGTCCTTCTTTATCTGGTAACTGTCCAGTACCGTAAGCCGTTGCTTCATTTACCATGTAAGGCGGAATGTATTCTGTATAACCGGCTGCTGTATTGTAATCTAAAAAATAGCTAATGAGTGCCCGCTGCAACTTTGCACCCTTTCCTTTGTACACAGGAAAACCACTGCCGGCGATCTTTACACCCAATTCAAAATTGACAATATCATATTGTTTAATGAGTTCCCAATGCGGAACAGCATTGGCAGGTAATACAGGATCGTTACCACTTTCTTTTACATTGATATTATCTTCCGGTGTTTTACCTGCAGGTACTACTGTTGAAGGGAGATTGGGTAAACGGATCAGTAACTCATTCACCTGTTGCTCTAATGAATTTAATTGATCAGACAGTTGTTTAGATGCTTCTTTATACTGTGCAACTTCTGTTTTCTTTTGTTCAGCAGCTTCTTTATTTCCTTTGCCTATGAGCATTCCAATTTCTTTGGACGCTGTATTTACTTTAGCTGCCAGCTCATCATTTTCCAATTGTGCTTTGCGGCGCCGTTCATCCAGTTCAATAATTTCATCAACGAGATTGAGTTCAGTAAAATTCTTAACCGCCAATCTTTCCTTTACTAAATCCCTGTTGTGGCGAATGAATGCCAATTGTAACATAGTTCAAAAATTTGCGGCAAAGATAACTGCTTCAATTTTAACTCAGATACTTCCTGCAACAGCAACTTTCTTCTGCTGCAAAAGTATTTATCACAGTTTATACAATTCATCCATGCTGTTCCAGGGCAGCATCAGTCCATCAAAAAATGTTTTGATTTGGTTTGGCTGTTCTTAATTTCTACAGGATAAAGCAATCTAGACAGATTTGCAATCTGATTGCAAATATGTCCAATATCAACTCAAATACTTCCCCACTATCGGCACTCTTCTTCCTACACCAAATGCCTTGGGAGAAATACGAATGATGGGGCAGAACTGATTACGCTTGTATTCATTTACATTCACTATTTTTAAAATCCGGTCAACCAACGCAGCATCATAGCCCAGGGCTTTTATTTCTTTAGGACCCTGACGGCGTTCAATATATTGATAAAGAATTTTATCAAGTATGGAATACTCCGGTAAGGAGTCTGAATCTTTTTGCCCAGGCCTTAATTCAGCACTTGGTTCTTTGCTGATGATTTTGTTGGGAATGATTTCCTGGTTGCGGTTAATAAACTTTGCCAGTTCATATACCTGCAGTTTGTAACAATCGCCCAGCACTCCAATGCCACCGGCCATATCACCATACAAAGTTCCATAACCGGTTGCCAGTTCACTTTTGTTGGAAGTATTGAGTAAGATGTAACCAAACTTATTGGCAATAGCCATCAGCAAATTTCCTCTTGTGCGGCTTTGAATATTTTCTTCTGCTACACTGAAAGGCAAATCGTTGAAGATGGGTTTGAGTTCTGTTAAAAATGATTTATAAATATTTTTGATGGGAACAATATCATACGGATTACCAAGATTTTTACTCAACTGTTCTGCATCACTTACACTATGCCCTGTGGAATATTGCGAAGGCATCAACACAGCCCTTACATTTTCTTTCCCTAACGCTGTACATGCAAGTGCAAGTGTTACAGCGCTGTCAATACCACCGCTGCTGCCCAGAATGGCTTTGCTGAAACCCATCTTTTGAAAATAATCTCTGATGCCGAGAATGATTGCATCATGTATTTCAGCAATGCATAAAGTTTCATCTAAATGAGCAGGATTCAATTCTTCATTAGGCAATGTATCTGCCTTCGCTAAAACGGGTTCTGCAAAATATCCATCACCCATTAATTCAATTGCTTGCAATTCTTCATTAAACAAAGACAACTGTTTAATCATATTGGCGTCTTTATCAAACACCAGAGAGCCGCCATCAAACACAATTTCCGTTTGGCTGCCTACACAATTGCAATAAATCATCGGCAGCTTATATTTCAGCACATTCAGTTTTACAATCGCCTTCCTGTCTTCTACATGTGTATAATCAAATGGAGAAGCTGAGATGTTGAGCATGACATCGGGCTTGTATTGCATCAATTCATCCATCGGGCAATTTCTGTACAAAGGATTGTTGCCCAGGTTCCAGATGTCTTCACAAATAGTAATGGCTAATTTCTTTCCTTTGAACTCAACAATGCTCCAGTCATAAGCCGGTTCAAAATAACGATACTCATCAAACACATCATAGTTGGGTAAACAGGTTTTATGAATTACTGCCTTCACTTCTTTTTCATACAGAAAATAAGCAGCATTGTGCAGGTCTTTTCCTTCTGTGCGTTTGTTCTTATCCGGTGCGCCAACAATCACTGCAATTGTAGTTGCATGTTGCCTGATTTTTTCTATGGCTTCATTGCATTTATTGAGAAAGTCGTTAAACTCTAAAAAATCCCTGGGGGGGTAGCCACACACACTCAACTCACTGAACAGAATCAACTCACCACCCTGTGCTTTTGCAGCTTCAATGGCATCAATTATTTTTTTTGTGTTGCTTTCAAAATTGCCAATATGATAATTTTGCTGGGCTATGAATATCTTCATGGTACAAATTTCACGAATTTCAGCCACAGAACCTCACAACAAACAAATGAATCTTTCGTTTATCAGCAACATGAAAAATTGTCTCCTCCTGTCTTTAACCGTTTTATTGTTTGCCTGCAACAATCAAAGCAAAGCACCCGATGTATCCGGGATCAGCGTCAATCTTACAGTGCAGCGCTTTGAGCAGGATCTCTTTGCCATTGACAGCAACAACAGCAAAAGCGGACTGGCTGAGTTACAGAGAAAATATCCTGCATTTCTGCCCCTGTTTGTAAATCATGTGCTGGGACTTGGGCCCTTGGTTGATAGTAATCAATTGGTGTTTGAAGGCAGCAAACGTTTTCTGCATTTGAATCAACCGGTGTATGAAAGATCGCAGGAGTTGTATAAGAACTTCAACCCCATCAAAGAAGAAATAACAAAGGGCTTTCAATATGTAAAATATTATTTCCCTTCGTACAATGTACCGGAAATTTTAACAACCATCGGGCCAATGGATGCACTGGCACCCATGAGTAACAATGAACCAAGTCCCAATTATATTGGTGAAAATTTCCTGGCAATTGGTTTGCAATTTTACTTAGGCAAAGATTTTTCAATTTATAATGATGCAGGTTACATCAGCAGCATAGCACCACTGTACCGCAGCCGCAGATTTGCCAAAGAGTTTATTGCTTCGGACGTATTTAAACTGGTAATTGATGATCTGTATCCCGACAGTAGTAATCGCTATCCTCTCATTGAACGCTTTATTGAAAAAGGAAAACGGCTGTACTTATTAAACGCACTGCTGCCCGATGCCAACGATACATTGCTCATTGGTTACACAGGCAAACAACTCAACTGGTGCAAAGAAAATGAACGCAGTATTTATAACTTTTTTATTCAGCAAAATTTATTGTTTGAAGTAGATCCGGCACTTACTCAAAATTTTACAACGGATGGCCCAAGTACGCAAGGCATGCCTGAAGAAAGTCCGGGAAATATTGGCGCTTATCTGGGCTGGGAAATAGTGAAAGCTTACATCAAAAAAAATAATTCTGTTTCACCTGAACGGTTGATGCTGACATCGAATAAAAAGATATTTGACGAATCAGGCTACAAGCCCAGATGAGGAAACAGAAGATTTCCCCAACTGCTTTAACATTCTGAAATGTGAAGCAATAGCTGCACGCATGGTTGCAATAGAGTTGTACGGCAGTTGATGTTCTTTACATTTTTTCTCAACTATTTTACTCAATGCCGGATAATGCACATGGCTGATGCGGGGAAACAGGTGATGTTCAACCTGGAAATTCAAGCCACCTGTCAGCCATGAAATAATTTTGTTCTTTGGTGCAAAATTAGAAGTTGTTTTTACCTGGTGAGCAGCCCATTCGTTTTCAATATGAAGGGGCTCCACTCCGGCATGTTCAAATTCAGTTTCTTCCACTACATGTGCCAATTGAAAAACGATGGCCAGTACAAAGCCCAGCACTAATTCCATAGTTACATAACCAATTGCCCATTTGCCTGCACCAACCACCCAAATGGGTATAGCAATGTAAAATGCAGCATAAAGCAACTTACTGAACCAGAATATAACATGCTCTTTCACGTCCATCTTTTGCATGGATGTTGTATTCACCCTGCGTTTAAAATATTTGTCAAAATCAAGATAAGCCACCCAGGCCAAAGAAGAGATTGCATACAAAAACACAACATAGATATGCTGAAACTTATGAGCAGGTTTCCATGTTTGCGTACTGCATTGCCGAAGAATAGGGCTTCTTGCAATATCATCATCCACTCCATCTACATTGGTATAAGTATGATGTATGATATTGTGTTTGAATTTCCAGATAAACGCATTTCCACCCAATGCATTGAGCGAATATCCAAACAATTCATTCACCCATTTTTTACTGCTGTAACTGCCATGGCAGGCATCATGCATAACATTAAACCCAATGCTTGCCAAAACAACTCCCATTAACACACATAATAATAATGCAGCCCACGCAGGGAATGATACTGTAAGTAAGAGTATATAAATTAAAATAGCAGCAGGTACTAATGTAGCTGTTTTAATATACAGTTTTACATTACCAGTTTTCTTTAAGTCTTTACTTGAAAAATGTTTCTCTACCGCCTGTTTCAGGTCATTAAAGAACACGCTGCTTTTATTGTTAAATGATACTTTAGCCATATTGAGTTGAAATTACTGCTGCATAAAAAAAGAGCATGCAAATTAATGAAGCTGTTGAAATTACGCTAAAAAACCCAAGGCAGTTGATTATGCCAGTTACAAATCAGGCATTTTAATGTTAATGTACAGGAGGGGAAGTTAATTGACCTTGAATGGTGCAATCATTTCAAAAACCGGGATATTAGCTTCAAATTGTTTTTTGTTGTGCAGATTTTCCATGATGTATCTGCCCTCCATCTTTCCCATTTCTGTTTTTAAATTACAACCGCTCACATACTGGTATTGGTCGCCAGGCTGAATTATGGGCTGAACACCAACCACTCCTTCTCCATCAACTTCCTTATTTGATCCATTGCTGTCAAAAATATTCCAGTGCCTGTGCAGCAGTTTTACCGGAAATATATTGTTGTTCTCAATGGTTATACGGTAGGCAAACATATATTCGCCTGCCACGGGATTGCTGTAATCGGGCTGGTAATATGTTTCCACACTGATGGTGACTCCCTCTGATATTTTGGATACCATGGTATAAAAATAAATTAAATTCACACAACCCGGCAGCAATTGTTGAAATGTGGCGGCTCCCGAAGAATAATTATCTATCCCACCACCAACCCATATTTGTTTTGCTGAGTAACCAGGTAACAGACATTCCTGCTACCAATACGGCCGAAACAACCATCAAAATAATTGATCTTCGTTTTTTTCTTTTGTAGCTGTTTGAACCTAAACTGTTGTAATACAAAAAAAAACTCCAGATTAAAGTTCCAACTGCCAGGAAGAAGAAGAACTTAAACAGTTCTAATCTTGCAGTATAAGCGCCAAGAAGGATAATTGACATAGAAGGTTAGTAGGTTTTTATTATTGAGATAAGCGTTAAACGTAAAAATAATTAAAAATAGTACGTTGTTGAGATTGTATCAGCCCGATTTTTTTGTTTTGCTGAAACCATTCTTTAAAAGATATTGAACTACTCTGTCCCGCTGATCGCCCTGTACAATGATCTCTCTGTCTTTTACAGCCCCTCCCGTACCACAGAAATTTTTCAATTGTTTACCCAATTTCTCTGCATCTTCATTGCTGCCTGCAAAGCCATCCACCAAGGTTACTGTTTTACCGGCCCTGTGTTTGGTTTCAAGTTTTACTCTCAGATTTTGTTGTGCAGGTGCCAATGTTTCCTGTGGCCCTGTTTCTTCTTCTTCAAAAAGAAAGTTGGGATCGGTACTGAACACAAATCCCCTGCTATCGGGTTTATTTTTTTTTGACATGGTAATTCCGTTTTAAATGATCAGATCAGTTTTGCTTTTAAACTCATATCCAAACTTGTTGCCTGGTGAATGAGGGCCCCCACGCTGATGAAATCAACACCTGTTGCTGCATACGCTTCAATATTATCAAAATTGATACCGCCGCTTGCTTCAGTCTCAAATTGCTCACCAATTAAAGCAACCGCTTCTGTAATTTGTGCAGGTGTAAAGTTATCCAACATTATGCGATCAACCTTGCCAACAGCCAATACAAGTTTTACATCATCCATGTTTCTTGTTTCTATTTCAATTTTTAATCCTGGCTTTACTGTTTGCACATACATATATGCTTTTTCAATAGCAGCTTCCATATCACCGCAAAAATCAATATGATTGTCTTTGAGCATAATCATATCATACAAAGCAAATCGGTGATTAAAACCACCGCCAATTCTTACAGCTTCTTTCTCCAGCAAACGGAAATTGGGGGTTGTTTTTCTTGTGTCAAGAATTTTCGTTTTATACCCATTTATTTTACTGACATATTTTTTTGTTAGCGTGGCAATGCCGCTCATGCGTTGCATGCAGTTGAGCACCAGGCGTTCACATTGCAGAATAGTATGCACGCTTGCTTGCACTTCAAATGCAATTTCTCCGTTCTGCATTGCATCGCCATCTTTTTTATACGCAACAAAAATACTGCCCGGCTGTTGAAATTGAAAAATTGCTTCTGCAACTTCCATCCCTGCCAATACGCCATCTTCCTTTATTTTCAAAACAGCTTTCCCTTTTGCACCCGGCGATATGCAACAGAGCGTTGAATGATCGCCTTCACCAATATCTTCTTTCAAAGCATTGGCTATCATCTGCTGCAACAACTCATCGTAATTTGCTATCATTTCGCAAAACTAAAGGAATTCATTCTTCCTGTTTAGGAACAGCACAAACAAAAGCCCCGGTGATATAAACCGGGGCTGCACATTTATTTCTCTCCTGGCTTTGTTATTTCAATTCAAACTCAATTCCCTGCATCAATTGTTTGTCTCCACGGATACGCATGTACACGGTTGTTCTGTAATTTCCGCTGTAGGTTGTTAATGTACCAATTATAAAATTTGATGAGGGATTACTGCCTGAATGCTGCACCTCAAAATTGCGTACACGGTTCAGTGTAAAAAAATCTTTCAATACCATCTCGGCCTGTCCCTTGCTAAAGGTATTGCTTGTACCCGGCACACTTACATCTACCATATTATCAAAATATTTCGCCATTTTATCTGCACTGCCTGATCTAAGGGCTGCAACAATATCATCTTTCTGTGTAAATGAATGTAAAAAAACGGTTAGCGAAAACAGCAACAGAAAATTAAAAATATTCCTTGCACTCATACATTTGTTTTTAGATACTGATTGATACGAAAAACATGCCAAACACTCAGTTTATAAGACAATTAAAACGAATCAATAGCTGCCGGTTTGGTATCTAAAAGAATGATTTTGACTCAAATAAAGTAATTTTGCGGCCATGAAAAAGAAAAAAGTTATCCTGGTGATCATGGATGGTTGGGGACTTGGACAAGTTAAAAGTGCAGATGCCATCCAAAATGCAAACGTTCCTTTTGTAACAGGTCTTTATGAAAAATATCCCAACACTACACTGGTAACCTGTGGTGAAGCAGTTGGTTTACCCGATGGACAAATGGGGAACAGTGAAGTAGGTCATCTGAATCTTGGCGCCGGCAGAATAGTATATCAGGAACTTCAGCGCATTCATGTAGCTGTTCGCAATGGTGAATTTGCTGCCAATAAAACATTGAATGAAAGTATTGATTATGCCCTCAGCCAAAACAAACCATTGCACATTATTGGTTTGGTGAGCGATGGTGGTGTTCATTCCCATACAAGTCATCTCAAAGCCATAACAACATTGTGCAAAGCCAAAGGTTTGAGCAATGTATTGGTTCATGCCTTTACGGATGGCAGAGATACTGATCCTAAAAGCGGATTGGATTATTTAACCAAATTGCAAAATCACCTCAACCAAACTGTTGGCAGCATTGCTTCAGTAACAGGCCGTTATTTTGCAATGGACCGTGATAAAAGATGGGAACGTGTGAAGCTGGCTTACGATGCACTGGTAAATGGCATTGGTGAAAAAACAGATGATGTGTTGAAAGCCGTTGCTGCTTCTTATGCAAATAATATAACAGACGAATTTCTGAAACCAATTATAAATTCCAACATTCAAAATCCAAAAATCCAAAATGGCGATGTGGTGATTTGCTTTAACTTCCGCACAGATCGTTGCCGTGAAATAACCCAGGTATTGACTCAACAGGATATGCCCGATTATGAAATGAAAAAACTGCAATTGCATTATACCACCATGACCGAGTATGATAAAACATACAAGGATGTGCATGTGATTTTTGAAACGGATAATCTCAATCAAACTTTAGGTGAAGTATTACAAGAGCACAACAAAACGCAGATACGTATTGCAGAGACAGAAAAATATCCGCATGTGAGTTTCTTTTTCAGCGGAGGAAGAGAGTTGCCGTTTGAGGGTGAAAAGCGCATCATGATTCCATCGCCCAAAGTAGCTACTTATGATCTGCAACCGGAGATGAGTGCAATTGAAGTAACCGATGCCATTGTGCCGGAGATAGAAAATGAAACAGCAGATTTCATCTGTTTGAATTATGCCAATGCCGATATGGTGGGCCACACCGGAGTTTTCAGTGCAGGTATTAAAGCTGTAGAAACGGTTGATCAATGTGTAAGCCGTGTTGTTACCGCAGCGTTGAATCATGGCTATACCGTTTTTCTTACTGCCGATCATGGTAATGCTGATTATATGATCAATGAAGATGGAACCCCTAATACCGCACATACTTTAAACCCCGTTCCGCTGTTTGTAATAAACAAAGAATGGAGAGGCAAACTTAAACCGGGGAAATTAGGTGATATTGCTCCTTCCATATTACATTTAATGGAGCTTCCGGTTCCAAAAGAAATGACCGGCACTATTTTGATTGAAGATTAATGCATGCAATCCGATACATATCAACCATTTTTTTACTGACTGCCTTCAGTATTCCGTTGTTAACTCCGTTATTGTTACAACTGAAACAGGTTCATGTACAATGGCAAATGCAGGAAGCATTGGAAAAACAGGAATTGCTTCAGGTAAGAATAAAAACATCAGACATTAAATGGATAAAAAACAAAAAAGAATGTGTGATTGCCGGTGAAATGTTTGATGTAAAGTATATACAGGTAATGAATGATGAAACGGTGCTGACGGGTCTTTTTGATAAAAAAGAAAAAGAAATCAAAAGAAACCTGGAAGACCATGCAAAAAACCAGCAGCAATCAAACAATTTGCAGCAGCTGGTGAAATTATTTTCTGTTATCATTTCTGATGCAGATGCCGGAAAAATTCCGGCTCCGGTTTTTGCAGAGATCAATCATGCAACTCCATTCACAAACTCAATTTATACTTCTCCTTATCTCGGTTATACTGCGCCTCCCCCAAAAATCAGTTAAGCTTTTCAAGATGAGATAACATGTTCATTGCAATGCAATGATGCAGTTGTTACTGAGTACTGCGAAGCTCAGAGCGTAGTAGTATGTTATACAATTTGTATTCATGAGCTTATTCTTTTATTAAGATGTTTAACTGAAAAAATGAAAAAAATATTTTTATTACTTGTATGCGCCTCTGCATTTTCATATACACAGGCGCAGGAAAATCCAAGGGATACCATTGCAAAAGAATTAGAGGAAGTAGTGATAAGTGCCAGTAAGTTTCCTGAAAAGAAATTAAATGTGGCGCAAAGAATTGATGTCATCAGTTCAAAATTCATCAGCCGGGTAAATGCACAAAACACAGGCGACTTATTGATCAACACAGGTAATGTATTTGTACAAAAAAGTCAGCAGGGCGGCAGCAGCCCTGTTATCAGGGGTTTTGAAGCAAGCCGTGTATTACTTGTAGTTGATGGAGTTCGTATGAACAACCTCATCTATCGCTCCGGCCATTTGCAAAATGCAATTACGGTTGATCAGAACATGCTTGAGAGTATGGAAGTTTTGTACGGCCCTGCTTCAACCATTTATGGAAGTGATGCACTGGGTGGTGTAGTTCATTTCAGAACAAAAGTGCCCAAACTTGCTGTTGATGGAAAGTCATTTTCAGTTTCAGGAAATAGTTTTACACGGTACAGTACTGCCAATGAAGAAAAATCAGTTCATGCAGATATTAACCTGGGTTGGAAAAAATTTGCCTGGTTGCAATCATATACATACAGTGATTTTGGTGATGTGAAGATGGGAAGTAATTATGCTGCTAAATATCCAACATTCGGCAAACGGGATTCTTTTGTAACACACATCAACGGCGTTGATACCGTTTTAAAAAATCCTGATACAAGAGTGCAGAAGTTTTCGGGTTATAAGCAATGGGATCTGTTACAGAAATTTTTGTTTAAGCAAAGTGAAAAAGTAAGTCATGTGTTGAACATTCAATATTCAAACACAACCAATGTGCCCCGTTACGATCGCTTGCAGGATAAACGTAACGGCACTTTGCGTTATGCCGATTGGTATTATGGCCCGCAAACAAGATTCTTCGGCTCATATAATCTCAGCATTCTGAAAGCAGGTTTTTTTGATGCCATCTCAGCCAATATCAATTACCAGGATATTGCTGAAAGCCGCAACACAAGAGAGTTAAAACGTTACGACCGTTTAGATGCCAGAAAGGAAAAAGTAAACGTATGGGGCTTTGTTGTTGATACCCGTAAAACATGGAAAGATCATGAATTAACTGTAGGCGCTGATGGACAGTTGAATGATCTGAAATCAACAGCATCAAGAACCAACATCAGAACCGGAGTTGTTTCAAAATTGGATACACGTTACCCCGATGGAAAGAACAAAATGAACAACCTTGGAATTTTTGCCCAGCATATCTACAAATTCAAAAACAGAAAATTTGTGATGAATGATGGTATTCGTTTTCAAACCATCAACATGCGTTCTACTTTGGTTGATACTGCATTGCTGCTTCATCTCCCATACACAGAAATTAAGCAGGACAATTTCACCGTTACCGGAAATGCAGGATTGATTTATTTGCCAAAAGCAGGTACTAAAATTTCATTTAATTTTTCAACCGGTTTCCGTGCGCCTAACATTGATGATCTTGCAAAAATCTTTGAGTCAAGCACTTCGGCCAGGCAATTGGTTGTTCCCAACCCAAACATTAAACCCGAAAAAACATTCAATATTGATTTGGGATTAAATCAAAACATTGGAAAAAATTTCCGATTTGAAGTAAGTGGTTTTTATACATGGTTCAGAGATGCGTTGGTGAAAGCACCTTTTCAACTCAACGGGCAGGATTCTGTAGTTTACTATGGAGTAAAAAGCCAGGTGCTTGCAAATACAAATGCCAACAAGGCGTTTCTGTATGGTTTCTCAACTTCTTTGTTTGCAGGTTTTGCAAAGCACTTTACATTCACAAGTACCCTCACTTATACAGAAGGGAAATTTGAAACAGACAATACCAAAAATTCTTCTGTATATGAAAAGCAACCGGATGGCGCTTATAAATTAGTGAGCAAAAAAGTATCCACCAAACCATTGGATCATATTCCACCTGTTTTTGGAAAAACAAGTATGTCGTATCAGCATAAAGAAATACTGGCCGAGGTATATGCTTTGTATAATGGCTGGAAACATTTAGACAAATTCAATGCTGATGGTGAGGACAATGCCCAGTATGCAACGGCAGATGGTATGCCATCCTGGATGACACTGAACTTCAGATCTGCTTATACCATAAAAAAACAAATCACCATTCAATTTGCAGTTGAAAATATACTCAACCGCAACTACCGTTATTTCGCTTCTGGCTTTTCAGCCCCCGGCAGAAATTTTATTCTTGCAGTAAGAGCAGGATTTTAATTGATTGGCAGAAAGAAAAGCTGAAAAAAAAG
Source organism: uncultured Chitinophagaceae bacterium (assembly GCA_947085245.1). Taxonomy (GTDB): domain Bacteria; phylum Bacteroidota; class Bacteroidia; order Chitinophagales; family Chitinophagaceae; genus Lacibacter. The sequence continues at coordinate 16,100 of CAMTVU010000049.1, forward strand.
GCCGTTGTTTCGCCCGAATTTTTTTAACGGGAAAGCAGCGGCCTTTTCATTAAAATTGTCTAAATTCAGGGTTGCAAACCCATCTGTGAATGACTGAGGAAGCAATCTTACAGGGATGTCTTAAAAATCAACCAGTGGCACAACAGGAATTGTACAGCCGTTACAGTCCTAAAATGCTGGCTGTGTGTTACCGTTTTGCCCGTAACCGTGAAGATGCTGAAGACATGCTGCAGGAAAGTTTCATCAGGGTGTTCACTCAAATTCATCAGTTTCAAAGCAAAGGCTCTTTTGAAGGCTGGATCAGGCGCATCATTGTTCATACCTGCATTAATCATTTAAAAAAACACAAAAAGTTTAATGATAGTGTAGATATAGCACAGGCTCAAACCGTTCAGATTCGGGAAGACAGTGTGCCATCAATCATTCAGGCCAAACAGGTAATTGAATGCATCAGATCATTACCCACTGGCTACCGAACGGTATTGAACCTGTTTGCAATTGACGGTTATTCCCACCGTGAAATTGCAAACATGCTGGATATTGAAGAAAGTACCAGCAGGTCGCAATATACAAGAGCTAAAGCAATGCTGGAGCAGATTTTAATTCAGAAAAAAATCATATTCCGGCCGCAGAGACAGGATGAGTGGGTGGCAGCAGCCCATCCTCGGTTTTAAAACTATCCGTACAACCAAACAAAACTGATTATGGAACGCTATATGTACCAGGACGATTTATTTGAAAGGATGCTGAAGCAAAAGGCTGATGAGTACCGGATGTACCCGTCGAACCAAACTTGGGACAACATTCAAAAACAGGTTCAGAAGAAAAACAATCTGCTTAACTTCAAATCCATTGGCTTAACTGTTGTTCTTCTTACAACATTTTCACTCTATCTTTCCAACCATCAGGAATCGTATGTTAAATTAACTATTTCATCGGTTCAAAAAGATCTGAATCAAACAGAAACAACACAGCAACCAACTGTTGCTGCAGCACAGGTTTTACATAAAATTACCAAGTCTTACAAACCTCAAATAAAAGCTGTTGCAGAAATTAAACTTGAAGGGTTGATGGTTGATAAACCCACGGTTACTGCAATAACAATTGAACAAAAAGAAGCTGAAGCAAAAATAACTGAACCAGTTGTGGCTGTAGTTGAGCAAACTGCAGTTGAAGAGTTATTGATTCAGAAAGTTACAAACGATCATCTTCTTTCTTCATCAAAACCAGAGTTGAGCACAACTTCCCCTGAGCAAAAAACAACAATCATCAGCACAGAACAAAATTCAGATCCCGCAGCAACAGAAGAATCACCTTCTTTAAAAACAGATGCTGAACTGAATTACGAAGTAAACATTCCTGTAGTTATCAAAGTAAAAGCAAAAAGACAATTGCAATTGTATGTAACACCATCAGCCAGTTACAGGGTTTTATATGCAAATAATACACTCAACTTTGGCAACCTGCCACAACAAGACCCCGAAAATGCAGTAACACATATGCCAGCTTTAGGTCTGGAGGCAGGTGCAACAATTTTGTTCCCGGTTTCAAAAAAAATAAATTTTATTGCGGGTCTTCAATTCAATCATACTCAGTATAAATTAAATGCTTTTAAAACCAATCCGCAATTAACCACAGTGCGGCTCAATTATTCAAGCATTCAGCGTATAACTTCCCTTAACAACGATTATGGTTTCTTTAGCAAGCAAGTAGTTAATGAAACGTACCAGATTTCTATTCCGCTGGGGGTAGAAATAACTCTGGCAGGTAAAAACAAATTGCATTGGAATATAGCTTCTACACTTCAACCCACCTACCTGCTCAATGCTTCCGGATACCTGCTTACAAACGATTTAAAGAATTATATCAAAGCACCAGATCTGTTAAGTCATTTGAATCTTAACACATCCCTTGAAACATTTATCCGTTGGGGTGGTAAGAATTTCCAGTTACAGGCCGGTCCTCAGTTACGTTATCAGTTGTTTTCAAATGTGCGTGGCGAATATCCCATACGTGAACACCTGATTGACTATGGTTTCCGTATTGGAATTGTTAAACCATTGAGATAATTTTAACCGGTTGATTTCTTTCCGTTATTAAAAGATAGTTTTCAATATTTTTACTGCATGATAAAGTACATGCCTGCAGTAATTTGTATAGCTGCCTTTTTTACATTCAGCAGTTGCAATAACACAAAAAAAGAACCCAAAGATTATATTGATGTGAGTTCATATCTCAAAGGGCAGCTCAGGTATATTGATACCGTTCCCTTTGCATTTTTAAAAGTGGTTCTGAAGGATAGCATTTACACAGACACTCAGTTTATCTCAAAAGAGCAGGTAAAAGAAATTGTCAACCAATTCCTGGTAAAGGAACTGGAAAAGAAGGCCTTTGAAAAAAACTTTCTTGAAACATCTTTTGCCGATGCTACCATACATACCATTACCATTACCTACGAGGCAATAAATAAAAACTCCCCTGTTTCAAGAGTTGATGTGTATGTGAACCCTGAAAAAGAACAGATAAGCCAGCTCTACCTTGTAAGAAATATAGAAAACAGTGATTCATCTATGACTCAGCAAATTTTATGGAAGCACAACAAGAGTTTCACACTGATCACTTCTGTTACAAAAAAGAATGAACCCGAAAGTGTAATTACCGAAAAAGTTATTTGGGACGAAAGGGAAGATGATTAATCATGACTGAAGCCGAATTAAAAAAAGTATTACCCGGCATTCCGGCACAGCCAGGCATTTATAAATATTTTGATGCCGGTAAAAAACTGTTATATGTGGGTAAAGCAAAACACCTGCGTAAAAGAGTTTCATCCTATTTTACAAAAACACTTCAATCCTATAAAACGCAGGAGCTGGTTCGAAGAATTCACAGCATTGAATGTACAGTTGTAAATTCAGAGCAGGATGCTTTCTTTCTTGAGAACTCTCTGATCAAGCAATTTCAGCCGGTTTTTAATATTGATCTCAAAGATGACAAAAGTTACCCTTTCATTGTTATTAAAAAAGAAGCGTTCCCAAGAGTATTTTTAACCCGCAAAAAAATCAATGATGGATCTTTATATCTCGGACCATTTACTTCAGTAGCTAAAGTAAGAGACCTGATAGAATTCATCCGCCAGAATATTCCCCTTCGAAATTGTAAATTAAATCTTACAGATTCCAATATAAAAAAAAGGAAATTCAAAGTTTGTTTGGAATATCATCTTGGTAATTGCAAGGGCCCTTGTGAAGGATTGCAATCTGCAGAAGACTACCAGGCCAATCTTGAACAGGTAAAAAATTTATTAAAAGGAAACCTTTCTCCTGTAATAAAGTACCTGAAAGAAGAAATGAAATCTTTTGCCGGCAACTTAAATTTTGAAAAAGCAGAAATCAACCGCAAAAAAATTGAACACCTTGAAAATTATAAAGCAAGGTCAACGGTTATAAATCCAAGACTGGGTAATGCCGATGTATTTTCAATCATCCTGCTGGAAGAAAAAGCTTTCATCAATTACATGATGGTACAAAACGGAAGCATCATTCAAACAGAAAATATACAATTGAAAAGCCATTTAGGTGAAACTGAAAAAGAGATTCTTGAATTTGCTGTCAGTTTTATCCGCAACAAGTTCGAAAGTGTTTCACCTGAAATCATTGTACCCGTTGAAACAGAGTTACTGGATGAGCAATTAAAAATAACGGTACCCAAAGCAGGAGAAAAGAAAAAATTGCTGGAGCTGTCACAAAAAAATGCTTCATTTTTCTTTGAAGAGTTTAAAAGAAAAAAAGCACTGAATCTGTCAGATAAAAAAAATGAAAACAATCAGAAAATACTTTTGCAGTTGCAGCATGATCTTCATCTTTCTAAATTACCCCAGCATATAGAATGTTTCGACAATTCCAATTTCCAGGGAAGTTACCCGGTAGCTGCAATGGTTTGTTTTAAAAACGGAGAACCAAATAAAAAAGATTACAGGCATTTTAATATTAAAACAGTAAAAGGTATTAATGACTTTGCATCCATGAAAGAAGTGGTAATGCGGCGTTATAAACGGGTAATGGAAGAAGGCGGATCGTTACCTCAGTTAGTGATCATTGATGGTGGTAAAGGGCAATTATCGTCTGCAATGGAAAGTATAAAAGAATTGAGGCTTGAAAAAAAAATGACAGTTATTGGCCTTGCAAAAAATATTGAAGAACTGTTTTTTACCGGAGATCAGCAATCACTGAAACTGTCATATAACAGTGAATCTTTAAACCTCATCAGGAGAATAAGAGATGAAGTACACCGGTTTGGTATAACATTCCACAGGGATAAAAGAAGTAAAGGAACATTTAAAACACAATTGGAAGACATACCAGGAATTGGAACATCAACCATTGAAACACTGATGAAAGAATTTAAATCAGTATCGAATATCCGAAACGCTTCTATTGAAAAAATTGTTGAATTGATTGGTGTAAAAAAGGCAGGGCTTGTTAAAAGAGCATTATAGGAATACGGGCAAGCAAAAAAAATGGGGCCAGGATAGAAATCCAGCCCCGTCTTTAAAATCCAATATCCTATGAAAAACCATAACGAAGATACAAATACTTGGTAGAAAAGCAATACTACAAACAGGGTATTTTTAATTAAATCTTTCTGCTTTTATTGTTTACCCTTAGTAGTCTTTCAATGAAACAGGGAATCTCCTCATACTTTCTTTAAAAACAGGTATTTAACTCCTCAAAAGCATAAAAAAACCGTCCATGAAAGGACGGCTTTTATAAATTATGTCTGTTTTACTTTAATACGACCACAAATCCTGCTCGTAATTAAAGATTTTGTCTTTAATGTTTTCACCTTCAAGCAAACGAAGGATGGGATCTTTGATATAATCTTTCAATCGTCTGTCATAAGGATTATCCATTGTTGATTTCGTAATATAACTGCTGAACATCCTGTTCTCAAACAATTCTTCCCAAGTCATACGGGCTCCATAGTTTTTACCATTGAATGCTTCGTATTTAGCCAGTAAAGGGCGGCAATCGGGATAGTATACCCAGAACATGGGTATCATACCTACAAAAATGCCTGATGAAGTGTATTGAGGTTTAACCGGAGCAATACCAAGTATGCGTACAAACATTCTGGAAGACTCTTTATCAAACACCCATTCTTCTTTAATACGAAACTGGTAAATACTATCCGGATCAAATTCACGGGTACGCACTTCGTAACGGGTGATATTTCCCTGCATATCATAAGAAGGTACTGTATCAACACCTCCGGCAAATCCTTCCATTACTTTGGCAGGAGTAAGCGGAGTTGTAAAACGGTCATCTATCACATCAAAAGCTGTAATCTCCCTGTTACGGATTGCCTGCAACAGGATTGAGATAAATCTCTGGTTGCCATTATCCTCATCAGCCGCATAGCGGAAAGGAAGGTTCATCTTTTCACGGGTATCAATTTCTCTCCATACACGCTGACGGTAAACGGCATCATCCTCACGAATATGTTCATAAGCCAAAGGCTGACGATCTTTAATCAGGTTTCGCTCAATGGATGCATCGTTTCGTAAAGATGGCTTTATAGAATCCATTGCTGCATTCCCTGTTGAGGGGATTACAACAATCGGGATACTGTCTTGTGGTTTATTTGTTTGTTGTTGCTGGTTATTATTGCCATAACCGGATGGTTGTTGAGTAGGCTGATTTCCGTATCCGGAAGGCTGAGTCCCGTAACCAGATGGCTGGGGCTGGGTACGTTGTGTTTTCTTACGCTTTTGAGCGTACACACCGCTTGATACCATCAAACAACCCAGCAAAAAACAAATTCCAAGGTTTTTCATTTTCATTTCGCCAGTTTTTATTCTTTATAAACGCATTTTTTTTAGAAATAATATTTGAATCTTCTTAATACAGATTAAAAAATATTCCGGGTATTCTTCTACGACCACCCGGGCCGGAAGCACCCACTTCATCAATGGTAATAGTAGTTCCCGGTTTTGCTTTATTAATCAGATCCTGAACAGGTGCAAAACTGTTTCCGCTTACCTGTCTGTACTGTGGGTCAGGGAAACCTGCACCGGTTAAATAAATCACATATCCTGTAACTGTGAAGGTTACCCCTTCAAACACAAAATTTTCTAACTCAGCTCTTACACCCTGTTGTGCTTTGAATACGTTTGACTGCATGCGGCCACCTTTACTGGCGCCTACCATTGCAACAGGATCAGGTACATTTTTTACTCTAAACTCAAAGCTGCTGGTTTTACCATCAGCATTAACTGTTACGGTTGATTTGCCTGGAGTTCCCGGCTTTGCTATGTAACGGCCGGGGCCAATTTTACTTAATGAACCATTCGTCATGCTAACACTTACTTTTTCATCACCCACATTACCACCACTTACAGCCAATTCATTATCCAGGCCAATGTACAGCACTTTTACTTTTTCGGCACTTACAAAAGCACCGGTAGCAGTACCTACGGTATAGTTGATCGTAGTTGTTTTTGATTGGGGTTTATTATCCTGATCAAAATAGTTTACTACAACATTTACTGATCCGCTTGTACTGCCAACTTTAAATTTCTTTATTGCCAAGCCCTTTTCGTTTAATGTAACTGGGCTGCCTGCAATAGACACAGTGGGTAGTTTTGTTTTACTATAAGCACCTAACCCGGCAGTAATTTCCAATTCCTGACCAGGGAAAAGATAACTTGTACTTGCACCAACAATAGGTTCAAATGCATCAAAACGAACCACCACCTGTCCTACACGGTTGTGAAACTCGTTCACCATGCGGTTTTCAGTTGTTTTTACGTCGTTCTGAAATTTACTCAGCATGGTTAAAGCAGCAACCGTTGGTGTCATGTGAAAATAAGCTGATGCCCATGTAACTTTGCTGAGGCTTGTATTTTTTAATTTGGGTATATCTGTATTGATCGGCAGACTCTTCTCAAACATTTTTCCAACTGAAGTATCAAGCGCAAGCATTGCCGTTTTATATTCGGCAAGTTTGGTTCTTAACTTTTCGCCTTCGCCCTGCTTATCCATGATCCTGGTTGACACATCAATATTCTCTTCTTTAAATGTTGAATTAGGATCGGAAGGATTAAACCCTGCGCCAACTTTTATTTTTGTTTTAATTTCTTCAATATAGTCATAAAGAGTTTTTGTTAATTGAACGGCAGCCTCTGCTTTTGGCATCCATTCTGCTGCTTTTACTTTTGACTCTTCCGACTGCAACTTTATCTTAAACGATTCCATGATCGTTTCAGTAGATCTGTTAACAACTGTATTGGTTGAGGTAAGACTATTATCAACTACTTTGAAAGCATTGATGATTTCAGCTGATACGTTGAGTGCCAACAGTGCTGTTAACACCAGGTACATCAGGTTAATCATCTTCTGCCGGGGCTCTTTAGGTAGTGCCATGATGTTCGGATTTTGGTTTTAATTCAGGTAAATAGTTTTGGTTCATCTGTTGGTTAACGTCCTTGCATTGCATTGATCATGTTACCGTAAATATTGTTGAGGGTACCCAGGTTCTTGGCAAGTGATGTAATTTCGCTGTGCGCTTTTTTAGCATCATCTACACTGCTCATCATAGATTCAGAAGCCTGTGCAAGGTTGCCATAGAACTTGTTCATCGTTTTCAGATGATTATTGGTATCCTGTAATTCCAACTCGTAGATTGTATTTAATGAACCGAGATTTTTTGTCATTACCTGTACCTGTTCGTGATAGGCTTTTGTACCTTCTGCTGCGAGGTTAAAAGAACTTACTGTTGCAGCTGCCTGCTGATAAGCATCCTTCATGCCTGTTAATGACTGTGTAGCTTCTTTTGTTTTGGCACTCAGTTCTCCGGTTGATGCAACCACATCACTTACATCTTTTAAACCACCAACTGTTGAATTGAGTTTTTGAAAATTATCGCTTAAGCTGCGGAGGCTTGCCGGTGTAATTTCGGCATCCTGCATCATTTTGTCTAAAGTAGCAAGAGCCGGTGTGCCCTTGGCAGCGGGTGCAGGGCCATGATCAGTTAATCCATATCCCTGTGTAGATAAATAAGCATATACCATGAAGATACCTGCTTCGGTTAACAGACCAATAGTGAGCATTAAATCAGCAAAAGACAAATGCAGAATTTTTGCCCATGCGCCAAAGATTACTACTGCTGCACCTAAGGATACAATAATGTTTGAAACTTTTTCTGCTTGTTTAGAAACTGCCATAAGAGTTGGTTTTAAAAAGATGATTCAGAAATGATAATTGTTAGCGTCAAAAGCCGTGCTTTTGTTCTAATAATTTAATTTTTGGGTTTGTTATAAATTATAATTGGTTGAAACTGCGGGTTAACGTTTACGCATCATTGGCGGCAAATCAATTACACAACGGAAGCCTACATAAGACTTTGCCGTATCCTGGTACTCGTAATTACGGGTGCTGGTTTGCAGGAAATAACCTACACTCTGCCAACTACCGCCACGAACTACTTTACGCTTCATACGTGGAGGATCACTATCCTTTGCATTGTAACGAATATCGGGGTTCATATCATGTGCAAAGTTGTAGCCACCTTCATAGTAGAGGGAACTTGTCCATTCGGCTACGTTACCAGCCATATTATACAAACCAAAATCGTTTGGCCAGTAGGCATCAGCACGTACGGTATAAAAGCCACCGTCTTCAGGATAGTTACCACGGCCGGGTTTAAAGTTGGCCATTAAACAACCTTTACGGTTACGGAGATAATAGTTACCCCAGGGAAACATAGATTGTGAACGACCGCCACGGGCTGCATACTCCCACTCAGCTTCTGTAGGCAATCGAAAATTTGATTCTGTAGCTTTCTTTTTCAATTCAAGGAACGAATTCAAATATCTTGAACGCCAGTTACAAAAGGCACTAGCCTGTTTCCAGGTTACACCTACAACCGGATAGTTCATAAATGCAGGGTGTGTAAAATACCGGTTGCTCATTGGTTCATTATAGCTGTAAGAAAAATCACGAACCCACACCAACGTATCGGGATATACTTTTACCGGATTTTTAATAATGTATTTTGAACGGGGTTCATTAGGCTTGCGGTAAGCTGCAGCTTTATAATCTACATACTCTTCCTGGTAAACTAATTTGTCAGGATCAATTTCCATTTTACCAAAAATCCTGTCATCCGGAGCCATCATCATAGAACCGAGTTTTTCATAAACGTTTTTCTCTTTCCAGATGCCGTTGGCTTTTTTCCAGTCAATGCCATTTGTTTTGGGATCAATATATCCTAAAACAGTTGCGGCAATGGAATCTCTTACATAAAATACAAACTGTTTGTATTCGCTATTGGTAATTTCTGTTGCATCCATCCAAAAACCACTGATTGATACTTGCCGGTTACGGGCAGTATAAGCGTAGTTAATATCTTCATCACTTGGTCCCATGTGGAATGTACCCTGGGGTATATGTACCATTCCGATTGGTTTTGACATACCAGCGGGCGCTCCATAAGCGGCACCTACTAATTGACCATTGTTTACAGACTTAGTTGATGATTTTGATTTCCCGCAACTTGACACAAGTACGGATAGGGCGGCGATTAAGATGCAACTTAACAGTTGGTTCTTCATTGTTAAGAGTTTAATTTTTCTTATTAGGTATTGGACAAATGTAAGAATTCCACAAGGGACATTCTTCACAATTTATCGCAATGCTAATATTATTTTTTAATTATACAAAATGATTTATGAACTCTTTTCGATAACGGATTTTGATATTTTTTATTGTTTATAAAGCCCTCACACCCAAAAGTTGCCGTATTTTCAGGGGGTTATCAGTTGGAGACTGACATGCATACTTCCTGCATAAATAAAATAAGGTTTTTTGGTTTCCCGTACTTTTCTCTTTTAACAACGGGAAATTACGGTCGCTTTCACTGGCAGATTGGATAACAATATTCGGGATAAACCAGGAAAGCAACAGATCCCTTTGCTTTTCATAATTTTCTCCAAGTACCGCCACCTCCATAAATCCGTTTACTGAATTTAATAAGAAAGAGGCCCAAACTGCAAAAGAGCCGGGGTAACGAACGATGGCCTGCTGAAACCCTGTGAGCATTTGAATACTCTGTTGCTGCCATAAATTGTTATTATAAATAATGCCCAGATAATTGAGGTTAATAGTCATGACAGAGTTGCCGGATGGTACCGCTCCATCATACACTTCTTTTTTACGAACGATAATATCCGTTTGGCCATAGGGTGTAAAATAGAAATAGCCCGATCCTTCTTCAGAAAAATGAGCAACAACATATTCCGTTAACTCTTTTGCTTTTTCAAGATAAACAGTGTGAGAAGTAATTTCCTGTAAATGGATTAATGCCTGAATGAGAAAAGCATAGTCATCTAAAAAAGCAGGGAACTTTGTTTCCCCTTCTTTATATACATGCAATAGCCCGTCTTCATTATCTTTCTTAAACACCCGCAGTATAAAATTCATGTTGAAAACGGCCTTGCTGCGGTATTCTTCAATACCCAAAGCTGCAAAAGCTTTGCTGTAAGCCGAATTCATTAATGCATTCCAGCTTAAAATTATTTTATCGTCGAGCAAAGGTCTTATTCGTTTCTTTCGTTGTTCATGCAATTGCAGCAAACATCTTTTCATCATAACCTCAAATACAGCAGTTTCCAAACCCATCTCTTTGCAAAATTCATGTGCTGATTTTTTTGTTCTGGGGATGTTTACCTCCTCCCAATTGCCATGATCGGTTATATCATAAAAGCTGCAGAACAGTTCAGCATCCTCTTTCAGTATTTCATCAATTTCTGTTTTACTCCAGGTGTAATATTTTCCTTCTACCCCTTCGTTATCTGCATCCAGTGCTGAGTAAAAACCATTTTCGGGTGAAGTCATTTCATTTTCAATAAACTGAAGTGTTTCTATGATTGTTCTTTTGTAGCGTTCTTTTTGGGTGAGTTGATACGCTTCACTCAGGGCAATGACTATTAACGCATTATCATACAGCATTTTTTCAAAGTGCGGAGCCAGCCATTCCGTATCTGTACTGTAGCGTGCAAAGCCGCCGCCAACATGATCATAAATTCCGCCTTCTGTCATTTTATCCAAACTCAAACAAGCTTGTTGAAGCGCTTCTTCTTTACCGGTAAAATGATAGTATTGTAACAAATAACGGACGGTGAACGTTTGTGGAAACTTGGGAGGCCTGCCAAACCCGCCCCACTCTTTATCTGCCGTTTGCATAATATTTACAAACATCTCATCTGCCTGCCTTTGCAAAAACAATTCTTCAACAGGTATATGAATATTGATGGCTTGCTGCATACCGAACGAGTTTGCATTTTGCAAATGACCCACCAATTCTTCAGCCTGCAATTCTATCTCTGATCTCTTTTCAGTAAACGCATTGGCCACACTATTTAATACTTCTTTCCAGGAAGCACGGTTGTGCATTTTTACCGGAGGAAAATAAGTGCCGCCATAAAATGGTTTCAGAGCGGGTGTAAGAAAAACATTCAACGGCCAACCTCCGCTTCCCGTCATTGCCTGCAATGCATCCATATATACATGATCAAGATCGGGACGTTCTTCACGGTCAATTTTTATATTTACGAAGTGCGTATTCATGAATTGTGCTGTAGCTTCATCTTCAAAACTTTCTCTTTCCATTACATGACACCAATGGCAGGATGAGTAACCAATGCTTATCAATATCGGTTTATCTTCCTGTTTTGCTTTTTGCAACGCCTCATGGCCCCACGGATACCAATCAACAGGATTGTGTGCATGCTGCAATAAATAAGGACTGTTTTCTTTTGCAAGACGATTGCTGTGTTGCATACTTTAAATAAGGTAAATAGTATATCAGCAAACCTACATTGTTTGATGAAGAAAAAAGAAATGTAAACTGAAGGACTTTGTTATTAAGTTAAGATGTTTAGCCACAGAGTGGCTGCCCGTTTATAGAGAATGAAGCCAAAATCATAAAGACTCCGAAGGAGTCACCTGACAAAACAGGCGGCTCATATGGAGCCACATAATTCGATTGTATTTTAACTATAAACCGGATGCTCCTAACGGAGCTTTGCTTAATGACACTGTACGAAGAGATTATTTATTCTGCTGTGCAAGAAACTTATCTAGAGCAGAAACCATACTTGGCGCTTGCGGATCGGGTGCTTTGATCTCCAGTTTAAGACCCGCCTCTTCCACCGCTTTGAACGTGTTGATACCGAAGGCTCCGATAAATGTTCCGTTTTGCCTGTACTTGGGAAGGTTTTCAAAAAGGCTTTTCACTCCGCTTGGGGTAAAGAAACAGATCACATCAAAATCACCTTCAGACATAATGTCTTTTACATCGTTACTGATGGTTTTGTATAATATAGGAATTGCAAATTCACAATTGTTATTACGGAGCCATCCCATAATTTCATTATCTAGGTTTTCACTGCAGGGATATAAAAAGCGTTCATTGCTTTTGTGTTTATTCACCACATCAAACAAACTTTTATTAGTTCCATCTGCACCATAAAATACTTTGCGCTTACGGTAAAGTATAAATTTCTGCAGGTAAAGAGCCACCGCTTCGGTAATGCAAAAATATTTGGTTTCCTGGGAAACAGTAATCCGCATTTCTTCATAGATCCTGAAAAAATGATCAATAGCATGACGGCTTGTGAAAATTACGGCTGAATGGGAAACAAGGTCAATCTTCTGTTTACGGAAATCTTTTGCCGGAATACCTTCAATGCGGATGAATGGATGAAATGACAATGACAGGTTGTATTTACGGGCAAGATCGTAATAGGGCGACTTTTCAGAATCAGGCCTGGGTTGCGTAATGAGGATGTTCTTGATAGCCTTTTCTTTTTTTGCCATTAATCCGTTTTTTTCCATACTTGTTTTGGAAAATTTCTGCAAAGGTAAGTACAAATATTTATAAAAACCGAATGAACAGCTTGTAAATAAGGAGCAGCGGAACCATTTCAAAAGCAAGGAAAAAGATGAAAAAATGGAACCGCACCACCTTTACATCTGCCTGAACGGGGTTATAAGCCCTCAAAAAACGATACAGAAACAACCCTGTTATGATTGCAAGAGAAATGGTTATGGCCACACCCGCCAGTTGTTCAGTGCCAAAAGCAATAACAATCATGAAGGGTAAAATAACAATGCCTATGATCTTATTGATCAGGAATACAATAAAGGAATAGGTTTCGGTTGCATTACGCATACTGAACAGCCAGCCACTGAAACGGAGAAAAATATATTTCCCCAAATACAAACCAGCAATAATGGCAGCAGCAACTAAAGGAAACAACAAACCGGGCAGTTGAACGGGCACTTTAAAATAAGAAGCTAATAAGTAAATATAAGTACCGGCGGAAACAGCAAAGAAAATATTAAACAACAAAGACTGTAACCCCGACCTTGTTAATTGTTCCCTGATCTGGTTCACCCGCAATGATGTTTTGAAAAACACACGGAACATATCATTAAAATAGCGGAGATAGGTAAGCCGGAGCAATCCGAATAATAATAATAACCCCAGCATATAATAAAACAACCACTCCCCATGTGTGGTTTGTTTTTCTTTCTCAATAAAAAAATCAGGCTTGACAAACAGGTTGAGGCCGACTGATTTTTTAATGATATAATTACGGCATGAATCAAAGGAAGGAATAACCAATGACTGAATGGACGAATCTTTTTCAGCAACTGCTGCAGGAAGTACATGCAGGCTATCTGCTGTTCTTTTTACAACAGTTGAATCCTGTGCAAAACCATTGCAGCAAAAAAATAAAGTAAGAATGACTATTGGTAACCGCATGAAGTATTGCAAAAATAGTTAAGCCAACCTATCCTTTAGAAAAAATTCACATAACCAAAATGAATTTTGCTTTGCCTTAAATTAAATGGAAGATCATTTCGTTTGCCGGCTGCAAAAGCAATATTGAAAATACCGGCTTTGGTTTCAAAGGCAAGCCCAAAACCTGTACCCAAAAAAGTGTTGGAAGTATTGGCAAACTGGCTTTTATTACGAACCCATGCACCATCTGCAAACGCATACAGGTAGCTGTTTAAACCAATGAGGATGCGATATTCAGCAGTGGCAACTGCATACGCTGAAGCAAAAATACTTTCTTCATCAAATCCTCTCAGCAAACGAAAGCCACCAATTTGGTACAGTTCATTTCTGAAGATGCGTGGGCTTTGCAGCAATCCTGCATTCACCGCAGTTTTCAATGTAGTTTGCTTGCCGGTTTTAAAATATTTAGCAATATTGCCTTTCAAACGGAACGTATAGGCTTTTGTTCCCAGTGAATCATACAAAGATTGAAAGTTGAAGCCGGGATTGGCAGGATCTTTTATACCGGTAATATTATTGTTGGGACGAATGCGGCGAATACCGGCTGAACCGGTGAATTTCAAATCAACTCCTTTCCGGGGATTGAACCGGTAATCTGTATTGAACCATTCATATTCAATACCAATGTTGGATGTTGTCTGATCAATCTGGTCGGGCAATCGTTTGTTGAAACGGATGGCATTTGTATCTACATCCAGCAAGTTGGAAATAAACTGTTGATAGAAAATTTTTCCGTTTTTATTTCCGCCAAAAGAATACTGCACACCCAATTGCACATTGATGTTGAGGAAGGTAGTATCTTTCTTAAATCCATCAAATGAAAAATCAACACCAAAAGGAGATCCCAATAAAAAAGGTTGCTGATAACCCAATTGTAACCTGGGCGATTTTACCTGTATCTGCTGAAACATAATACTTAATGCTTCGCCCAAACCAAAACCATTTTTAAGGTTGAGATTAAAATCACCTGTTACCAATAGTTTATTACCGCCCAATTGATCAGTTGATGGAAGAAAACCTATCAACCCATTGATTTGACTGCTCTTTTTTTCTTTTAAATACAGGTTAACAATGGAACCTGTGCCCAAAAAACTCATGTTCCATTTTTGTTCTTCGGTTAAGTAAGGCAAGTTCAGCAAGCGTGGACTGATATTAAGTAATTTCTGCTTTTGATAAAAGGAGCCATCCGGAATTTCAAGAAAGCGTTGCAGAAAACGGTTGCTGATGCGCACATCACCATACACCCGGATGCTGTCAATTTTATAAAGCGGCCCTTTGTCTAACTTCAGCACAGCGCTTATGCCTTCATTCTGTAAATCAAAACTGTCTAAATAAACAGTGGCGAAAGGATAACCGGAGTTTTCCAATTTATCCAACAGATGCTGTTGTAATTGTTGTATTGCAACAAAGTTGAGCGGTTGTTCATTGAAATTTTTATCTCTGTATCCTGTTGCATTCAGTAATTCCTGCGGAATAGCTGATGTGTTGAGTTTGGCCCAGCGATATTGCTTTCCTAAAAAGATAAGCACATTGGCTGAAGTTGTATCCATTTGAATGCTGTCAACCGATGCAGTAACAAATCCTTTCTTCTGTAACAGTTGAGGAAGCTGAAAAATGTATTGGCTGCATGCTCCCTTATTATCAAAACTGTTTTGCAAACCCAGTGAGGAAGCAGCAACAACCGTATCTGCAAAGCGATATTGCAACGGATATTTTTTTTGCGCCTGCAGAGCAAACAGCAGCATGCAGCAAATACATGAAAGAAAAACAGGTTTAGAAAAAGCAATAAATTTTTGATGCACGAAGAGTTAGTTTTGCAGGTTCAACATAAGTTATAAAATTAAGCTTTCATTTGGCCGGCATTTACATTCATATTCCTTTTTGCAGGCAGGTTTACCTGCCGAAAATTAAACATTTACTATTTGACAACTAATGGCAGGCATTTACATTCATATTCCTTTTTGCAGGCAGGCATGTTATTACTGTAATTTTCATTTCAGTACAAGCCTGCATTACAAGAACGATTTTATTACCGCTTTATTGAATGAGATCGAATTGCAATCTGCCAATAACTATCTGCAAAACCAAACCATTGAAACAATTTATTTTGGTGGCGGCACTCCAAGTTTGCTTTCAAACGAAGAAGTAAAAACTATTTTAGATAAACTTCATCAACGGTTCCCGGTAGTACCCAATGCAGAGATCACATTGGAAGCCAACCCCGATGATGTAACGGATGAAAAACTTTTGGGATGGAAAGCAGCCGGCATCAACCGCCTCAGTATCGGCATTCAATCTTTGTTTGATGAAGACCTGCAATGGATGAACCGTGCACATACAGCAACCGATGCCAAACAGGTAATTCAAAAAGCAAGAGATGCAGGTTTTGAAACGTTTACCGTTGATCTTATTTACGGCACTCCAGGTTTAACGGATGATAAGTGGAAACAAAATCTTGATTGGGTGTTACAGCAAAACATCACTCACCTTTCCTGCTATGCATTAACGGTGGAAGAAAAAACCCCGTTAGACAAACAGATACGCCTGCATCAAAAAACAGATGTTGATGCGGAACAACAAAGCCGCCAGTTTTTAATACTGATGGATTACATGCAGCAGGCCGGTTTTGAGCATTATGAAATTTCCAATTTTGCAAAGCCGGGCCACAGAAGCAAGCACAACAGCAGTTACTGGCATGGTACGCATTATCTTGGATTAGGACCATCAGCCCATTCATTCAATGGTAATACCCGGCAATGGAATATAGCCAACAATCAACAATACATTCAGTCATTGCAACAAAACATCATTCCATTTGAAAAAGAAGAGCTCACGGCAACACAACAGTTGAATGAATACATTATGACCGGGCTTCGTTTGATGGAAGGTTGTGATTTGAATTTTGTAAGTGAAAAGTTTGGAGCAGAGAAAGCAGCACAACTGAAAACTGATGCCAGTGTGTTTGTAAATAAGCATTGGCTCATTGATGAAGACAATCATCTCGTTTTAACCCGTGAAGGAAAATTATTTGCGGATAGAATTGCTTCTGAGTTGTTTTTTGATGAAAAATAATTTCACTTGTAATTTTTCATGATCTCTCTGATATTTTTAAGTCCCGTTGAAGTTGGCTAATTTTAATGTGTTGTGCAATTGAATATTTTTTCAACAGCAGAATCAACTGCCCGTCAACGTTTCGACAAGCTCAACGTGACAAGTCGCTGCCAGGCTGAGTTTGTCGAAGCCTTGCTGAATAAATATTCAATTGCTTAATAGCATAATACGTTAATTTCAGGAAGCAGCCATCTGTTAATCATCTATCTAAAAGGGGCTCATGTACGAAGCAATCTCCAATTTAGCCGATATGCCGAGAATTCATCTTTTCGGCATAACCATACTTGAACCATTTACAGTTCTCACCAATTTGCTCATTGCCATTGCCTGTTTTTATGCTTACCGCAGTTTAAAGAAAAATAATCTCAATCAGTCGTTCACACATCGTTACATTGGTTATTTTTTTCTGTTGATTGGTTTTGCAACAATCATTGGCGGTGTTGTTGGTCATGCGTTTTTATATGCAACAGGTTTGTATGGGAAAATTCCCGGCTGGTACATCAGCATGGCAGGTGTGGCTGCGTTTGAACGGGCTGCTATTTCACACAGTCGGCCATTGATGCATAAAAATGTTGGCCGGTTTTTTTCTGTTTTGAATATAGTGGAGATACTCACCTTCATGACATTATCGCTGGTGAAACTGAATTTTTTATATGTTGAATTACACGCCACTTACGGTTTAATTGTTGTGGTATTTTGTTTTGAATTGTATGTATACTTAAAAACAAAAGACAAAGCTTTTCAGTTTTTGTTATACGCAACAGTGTTTGGACTTGGAGCAGTTCTTTGTCATGCATTGAAGCTGAATTTGAACCGGTGGTTTAATTATAACGATATCAGCCACCTGTTCATGACTGTTTCAATTCTGTTCTACCATAAAGCAGCTTTACTGATTAAACTGTATGGGAAAGATGAAGGGAATCCATTTAGATGATGCAAACTATTCTTCTCACTGCTGTTGTTGGCATCCCCGCCAACTAACAAAAATATTTAATCTTTTTCTATTGTCTGCACGTTGGCGGGGACGCCAACATGAGCCAACAAAAAATCTTTATGCATTTATTTTATCAAATCAACTCATTCTCCAATTGCTCAAATGCAACAGCAGGCGGTACATTTTCCCACAAAATTTTATACACGGTATTGGCAATGGGCATATCGGCACCCACTTCTTTGTTCATGTTGAAAAAACTTTTACTTGCATTGTATCCTTCTGCCACCATATTCATTTCAAGCTGTGCTGCTTTCACTGTAAATCCTTTACCAATCATATTACCGAATGTGCGGTTACGGCTGTACATGGAGTAACAGGTTACCAGCAAATCGCCCATATATACACTGGCTGCATAGTTAGCCGATTTACGGAATGATTTTTTTAATAACTGTACACCGGGTATTGGTTCTTTGTGCACACCCACTTCAATATTGCGGATACCAACCTTGCGAAGAAAGCCCGCCATTTCATCGGCAGCATTGGCAATGAGCACACTTAAAAAATTATCACCGTATTCCAATCCGTGGGCAATACCACTGCCCAATGCATAAATATTTTTTAAGATGGCGGCAAACTGCACACCGTACACATCATCATTGATCACTGTATTGATGTAATGATTCTTAAACTGATCTGCAATCCACTGTGTTGTTTTATCGTGCAGCCCTGTAAAAGTGAGATATGATAATTTTTCTTTCGCTACTTCTTCCGCATGGCAGGGACCCATGATGGTGTAATAATCATTGATATCAAACTCAAATTCATTTTTCAAATAATCGTTGAGTAAAAGATTATTGTGAGGAATGATTCCTTTAATGGCAGAGATGATTTTTTTGCCTTCAAAAATATTTTTCGGTAAACTGCCCAATACTTCTTCTGCATAAGCTGATGGAATGGCGAGGATAATATATTCAGCCTGCTGAATGGTTTCAATAAGATCAGTACTCAGCTCCAGCAGTTCGGTTTTAAAGGAAGCGGAACGCAAATAGCCTGGATTATGACCATACTTTTTTATATGATCAACAATGTGCCGGTTACGCACAAACCAATGCAACGGCACTTTATTGTCGTTTAAAATCTTTGCCAATGCTGTTGCAAAGCTTCCGCTGCCAATCATGGCAAACTTATTTTTCAATTCTTCGTTCAAGCAGTTCTTTTTTTGGTAACATCTAAAGTAAACCCAAATTCTGCTTCTGCAAAATTCGGTTAAAAAGAGGCTGTCTCAAAAGTCGTTAAACGTCTTTGCGAGGGGGAACGACCGAAGCAATCTATCTGTTTATTAATTGATCAATTTTTGCAGATTGCTTCACTATGTTCGCAATGACGACTTTTGGGACAGCCTCTTCAAAGTTTTTCAGCATTTATTTTTCAGCGTACACTTTATCTTTTGGCACTACTTTCACTTTCATTCCATCTTTTAATGTTTTACTGATGGTATTATAAGGCGCACTTACTACTTCATCCCCTTCTTTCAATCCGCTCATTACTTCAATGTATTCATTATCCTGTATGCTGGTACTGATGGGAATTTTTTTCACTGTGCCATCGGCCAGCACTGCAAAAACAACTTCCTGCATATCATCTGTTAACACGGCATTTTCTGTTACTTCCTGGCCCTGTGCTTTTTTCTTATCCTGTGCTTCCTTTGCTTTTGCCTTTGATTCTTTTTCGTTTTTATCCCTTGTTGTTACTGCAAGAATGGGGACAGCAACAATGTTTTCATGCTTTGTGGTCATAATGTCGGCACTGGCGCTCATACCCGGACGGAACGGAAGATTTTTCCCTTTTGCAGGATCAATCAAATCAGCATAAGAAGCAGGATCAATACGGATATACACTTTATAATTGGTAACATCAGTTGAAGCAGTTGTTAATTGCTGGGCAGAAGTACTGCTGCTGGAAATTTGTGTTACAACACCTTTAAACTTTCTGTCGTTGTAAGCATCCACTTCAATAATAGCGCTGTCGCCAATCTTTACTTTAGGAATATCATTTTCGCCCACATCCACTCTTACTTCTATTTTACTCATATCTGCCACACGCATAATTTCTGTGCCCAGGCTAAAACTGTTACCTGCTACACGTTCCCCTTTTTTTACTGCCAGTAAAGAAACGATACCATTCATTGGCGACACAACCGTTGTACGTGAAAGATTTTTATTGGCTTCTGTTAAACTTGCCTGTGCACTTTGTACACTTGCTTTACCGCTGCGGATGGTTTGCCTGGCAGCATTGAGATCAGCTTTTGCAGTTAAGTAAGAACTTTCAGCCTGCTCAAACTCTGCACGGGAAATCACTTTATCATCAAATAATTTTTTCTGACGATCATAGTTCAGTTTTGCCTGGTTAAGCCTTGCTACAAACGCTTCCAACGATGCTTCTGTATTGCTTACCTGTGCTTCCTGCTGGTTTACAACAGAGGATGCTCGGTCTCTTGCAGAAGTTAATACATCAGCAAACACTTTTGCAAGCACCTGTCCTTTGCGAACACTGTCTCCTTCTTCTACATACATTTCAACCACTTCACCACTTACATCACTGCTTACTTTGCGTTCATCTTCGGGATACACTTTACCGCTGGCGCTTACCGTTTCAACGATTGTACGCCTGGTGATTTTTTCCGTTGCTACTTTTACCGCTTCATCTTTACCAATAACTCCGGCTTTTTTTAATGCAACCAATGCAACAATCACTACAATAAGGATCCCGATGATCCACCAAATTTTCTTACTCATAAAACGATGTTATTCCTGTTAATTAATTTTTTGCTGTTTGTTATAATTTTAACCCAAGCCCTTTATAAAATTCCAGCACTTTCATGCGGAACACATAATCAAACTGGTTGGAATTTTTTTCAAGTCGTGCCCTGAACAAATTGTTTTGATTTGTAATCAGGTCTATTGTTCGCAACAATCCTGCTTCATATCTTTTTTTGGTAAGCTCAAATGAATACTCCGCTGTTTTTACACTCTTCACCGAAGCCTGGTAACGCTGGTAAGCAGCAGTAGCATCATTGTAAGCTCTGTAAATATCCTGTTTTAAAGTTTGATTGTCACGCTCTACCTGTACCTGCTGGTTTTGATAATTGAGTTTGCTGCGTTGCCATGCTGTTTTTGCCTGGCCTCCGTTGAAAATAGGAACATTGATGCTGATACCAACTGATTGACGAAAGTTAAAATCGAGCTGGCGGGCAAAATTTGCTTTTTGAAAACCACCGGGAATTAATGTTTCAGCAAATACATTCGGATTGGCCGCCGTTCCCGTACCTGTAAATCCAATAGGATAAGTGATTGGAACATTTGCCCCTTTTGGTAAATTTTTTAATGCACTTGAATAAGCCGAGTTGATATTGCCAAATGCAGCAATGGTTGGGTACATACTGCCCTTAGCTGATTTCTGAAATTTTTCCAATGACTGCAAACGCAACTGGTTTACCCTTTGCAAAGGCATATTTTGCAGAGCAAGTTTATACACAAGATCGGGTTGTAAATCAGCAAAGGTTTCAACCGGGATCATATCAACCGGTGGCGTTTCAAGTTCAAACGACAAAGCCGGATCAAAATTCATCCACACTTTCAATCCCAGCAAATTTGTTTGATAGCTTGTGAATGCAGCAATATAACTGCTGCTGTCCCTTGCCAGTTGTGCTTCCAGTTCCGCAGCATTTAACTCAGGCAAACTTCCGGCGGCAACTAATTTTTTGGTATTGATCAGTTGCTCTTTTGTTTGATCTAATTGCACAATGCTGATGTTTACCTGTTCCCTTGACAGCAGTGCCTGCAAATAAGCAGCGGCAACATTTAAAGAAATATCATTCTTCCAGCGTTCAACCGATGCGTTCTGCGCCTGCGCTTCCAATTCATTTCCGAGAATAGTATTTTTTTGAGAAAACCAGTTGAATAAAGTTACGCTTGATGATAACCCAAACTGTGAATATTCAATTTGCTGATTGGTAAATGCATTGGTTGCCGGGTCAATGGAACGACCAAACTGAAGCCCGTAACTGTTCTGAAAATTGGCAGTAGGCCATCGCTGCAATTTACTTTGCTCCAAAGTAAGGGCTGCTATTTTAGCCTGTATATCGGCTTGCTTTACGTTCAGGTTATTACCCACTGCATATTCCACACAGCGGCGCAAATCCCATTTATCCTGGGCTGCTAAAGTAAGCACCGATAAAAACACAACTATTGTTAACACCGATGCAGGTGCGAATTTTTTCATATAACAAAAATAGGTTCTAAGGGACACGAATGTATTGAATTTTGATTAGTGGTTTACAAGTATGCGCTCAAATTTCCTGAACATGCCATAAGTATTCACTCATTTGCCATTGAAAGCCTTGTCAAAAGCTTGTTTCAGGTCAGCAATCAGGTAATCAGGATCTTCCAATCCTACATACATTCTGGCCATTTGGTGTTCGGGGTTATTGGCATCAAATTCCTCATTGGTAATACCGGCACACTTGGGTAACAGCAAACTCTCATGGCCGCCCCAGCTTACCGCCATTTTAATATGTTGCAGGCTTTCACAGAATGTTACAACCTGCTGCCTCGATTCTGCTTTTACATAAAAGGAGAACAAACCCGGCGCTTCCTTCATTTGTTTTTTGGCAAGCAGGTGTTGATCAAAACTTTCATCAAACGGATAAATAATGGATGAAACTGCCGGATGCTGTTTTACAAACGCAACTACTTTTTGGGTTGATTGGTTGATGCGTTCCAATCTTGCAGGCAGTGTTCTTAATCCACGTATGAGCAACCAGGCATTGAAAGGCTGAATGCCGCTGCCGATGTTGAGATATTCACTGTCAAATATTTTTTTGATCATTGCATGACTGGCGCATAAAACTCCGCCCAATGTATCACTGTGGCCGCCAATATACTTTGTTGCTGTTTGCATAGCTATATCAATTCCCATCTGCAATGGTTTTTGATAAAGCGGTGTGCAATAACTGTTATCTAATAAGGTGATGATGTTTTTTTGTTTGGCATAAGCTGCAATGGCTTCAATGTCCTGCAACGCAAAATCCCAACTGTTGGGGCTTTCAAGATAATAGAATGTTGTATTGGGTTTGGTGGCCTCAAAATAATTTTCCGTTCTTCTTCCATCAACATAGGTGGTGGTAATTCCAAAACGTGGAAGAATATTATCGAACATGCGCTGCACCCATGAATATGGTTTGCTTACACTTACAATATGATCGCCGGTTTTTACATGGGCCAGCACGCCGGCAAAAATGGCTGCTGCACCATTGTTGAAGACAAGGCAATCTTCTGCTTCATCCAATGCTGCCAGTTTTTTGCGGAGAATATCAACCGTTGGGTTTAATCCACGGCTGTAGAGGTAGGCACTCATTTCATCAGCAAAAGCACTTCGCAAATCATCCACTTTATTAAAGGCAAAATTGCTTGTTTGAATGATGGGCGGTGCAATGGCATTGAAATAATGTTCACGGTCTTCGCCCAGTTCGTTGATGATGTAGGAAATGTCCATTGTATTGATCGGAAATTTTATTGTAAATTAGTGGAATCAAATTTATCACATGCCTACTATTGAAGAAATATTAAAACTCTCCAAAGAAAAGCAACTTGAAATACTGGTGGCTATACAGGAAAAACTGGAAGACTCCCCCTGGGAAAATGAAGAGCTTTCTCCTGTTCATATTGATTTTATCAATAAAAGGGTGCAACAAATAAATACCGGCTCTCAAAAAACTTTTTCATGGAGTGAAGTAAAAGAAAAGCTTGCCAACCGTTGGAATACACTTTAATTATCCATCAATTAGCGGTAGAAGATATTCTTGAAATTGCCTGCTGGTATGATTTACAGTCGCCAGGGCTTGGCAACCGTTTTGAAAATTATCTGGAAGAATGCCTGAATGTTATTTACCAAAATCCAACGGCATGCAATAAAGCAACTGAAGCTACACGTAAGGCTTTTATTAAAAAATTCCCTTACATCGTGTTCTTTGAAATTAAGGAAGACATCATTCATATTTATGGTATAATACACAGCAAAAGAAATCCAACCATGATGAAGGAAAGATTCAGAAAAATTAACCGGAGCATATAATGACATTTCATTTTCTGTAAAGAAGCTAGAGCGAGGTTTATGTCTTCAACAGGTTTGTTGAGGATGCAGGATTGTTCCATGTAATATTAATTAAGAGATGTGTCAATATTTTGTTTCTTTTTATGAAACAAAAAATAAATCAGCACAAACACAGCCAGCACACCCAGGCCCGTTACCGCAGCTTTGGGATCGGCAATGGCAATGCTGGTGCCCACAAATAAATAAGCTGCCATAAAGATCACCGGCATTAACGGAAACAATTTCATTTTATAAATGCCTGTACCATCCAGGTGTTTTGTTTTTTTACGGAACCAGAAAATAGTGGCGCTGCTCAACACCATCCCAAAACAATCAAGAAAAATAGTGAAGGTTAATATTTTTTCAAACTGCTGTGCAAAAAACAAAATGATGATACAAACTGCTGCAAACACGGTTAACGAGAAAGTGAGCACATTTGTTTTTTCATTTTGCTTCGCAAATATTTTCGGCAAACTTCCATCATCACCCATGGCATACATTACACGGGGGTTGCTCAAGAGCAATCCGTTTACATAAGCCAGTACACCCAGGAAAAGAAAAGCAGAAAAAACAGTAGCTCCTGTTTTACCGAAAATTTTATCAATGACAACATAGGCAATTTCTTTTTCACCTTTCATCTGGGTAAACCCAACAAGATTGTAATAACTGAGGTTTACCAGTAAATACAATGCAATGATGATGGCGATACCCATAAAAATACCACGGGGGATATTTTTTGTTGGGTTCTGTACTTCATTACCAAAGTTGATGGTTTGCTGGTAACCGCCGTATGTAAAGGATACAGCAATCAGGCTCACTCCCAAACTTGTGATCCAATCAATATAACTGGAAGATCCGGCAATTGGAAGAGTGGGCGATTCAGGAATTACTGTTGCATATTTATCCGGAAAAAAAAGTGCAGCAATCAACACAAGAATCATGGCGATCTTGATCAACATTAATATATTCTGTGCTATAGAACTCATTTTCAATCCACGCAGGTTGATGAAATAAAAAACAATGATAGCACCGCTGCTCACCAACGCTTTATGAATATCGTTCCACTCGCCGGGAAATAACTTTAAAATATAACCGCTGCCAATCAATGCCACACCGCTTAAGCTGGCTGCATTGCTCACCAATATTAAACAGTTGATGGCAAAAGCAATGCTGGGATGATAGGCCTGTGCAAATACTTTATAATAACCGCCCGTTACAGGAAAGCGGCTGCCGATCTCTGCATAAGTTAATGCACCGCATAATGCAACCATGCCGCCAATGATCCATGCACTGAAATAAACGGAAGGTGCAATGGCATCTTTTGCACTGGTAGCAGCTGTGCGGAAAATACCCATACCAATTACCAATCCTACAACAATCATGGTAAAAGAAAACAGGTTGAGTTTATTAACGGAAGTTTTCATTTGATTTTGTCTGGTGCTCAAGATACTTGTTTCTTTGATTGTTTAACAAGCGAAACATTTTTACTTAACTTATTGCCGGTGAGCCACCACGCTTGAAGGCGTGGTGGCTCACCGAAACAAGATCGTTTTTTCTTCACCATCTGCGTTTTAAAAAAGCTGAGTACCCATCCTTTTTTGCTGCTTAACTTTGTTATGCATGAACAATCAACTACTGACGCTTGTTGCAGCAACCTGCTTTTCCATTACATCCTTTGCACAGGAACAGGTTGATTCCACTTCTAAAGAATTAGATGAAGTGATTATTAAAGCATTTGAGCAAAACCACAAGCAAAGCTTAACTGCAGCTTCAGTAAAAGTGATTGAGTTAAACAATGCCGACCGCTACAATAAAACTTCTCTGGTAAATGGATTTAATACAGTGGCCGGTGTAAGAATGGAAGAAAGATCTCCCGGCAGTTATCGTATTAATATAAGGGGCAGCTCATTGCGTTCACCCTTTGGCGTTCGCAATGTAAAAGTCTTTTGGAATAATATTCCTGTTACCGATCCCGGTGGCAATACGTACTTCAACCAATTTGCATGGAACAACTTTTCTTACATTGAAATTTTTAAAGGGCCTGCCGGAAGTATGTATGGAGCAGGAACAGGTGGACTTATCTTAATGAACAATTTTGACAGATGGCAACCGGGTGCAAGTATTGAATATATAACCGGCAGTTACAATCTTCAAAATATTTTTGTTTCTGTTGTGTTTGGTTCAAAGGAAAACCGGAATCAAGTTACGTATGCCCATAACCAAACGGATGGGTACCGCATGCAAACAAACATGCGGCGGGATAATTTTTCCTGGCAGTCACAACTGAAATTTTCAGATAAGCAAATACTCACAGCTTCTGTTCTTTACACCGATCTGTATTATCAAACTCCGGGCGCATTAACACTTACAGAATTTATTGCAAATCCAAAAGCAGCACGGCCGGCGGCAGGATCTTTACCAAGTGCTGCAAACGCACATGCAGCCATTTATCAGAAAAATATTTTAACGGGATTTACCAATCAATATACCATCAACGCTTCGTTTAAAAATACAACAACGCTTTATGGTGCATTCAATCAAATAAAAAATCCGGCCGTCAGGAATTATGAACGAAGGAATGAACCAGGCTTTGGCGGCAGAACGATTTTTACTTATAAAAAAGAATGGGATAAATATTCAGGACAAAAAGAAAACAGTTTGCAACTGCTATGGGGCAGTGAGTTCCAGCAAGGATATTTCAATACACAGGTTTCAAAAAATAAAAACGGGAATCCTGACACACTGCAAACCAATGATGACATCCGCAATACAGTTTATAATTTTTTTGTACAGGGCGATTTGATTTTACAGGGAAACTGGTTCATGAATGCCGGGATAAGTATCAATAAAACAAAAGTTGGATTTACAAGATTAAACAGATACCCGGTTATTAAGCAAACAAGAGTTTATCAAAATGAAATTGCCCCCAGAATTTCACTTAAAAGAAAATTGGTTGAGGACTTTACTGTTTCAGCAACCGTTTCAAGAGGGTTTTCACCTCCCACTGTTGGTGAGTTACTTCCATCAACCGGGGTGATCAGTACAAATTTAGAAGCAGAGTACGGGTGGAATTATGAATTAACCACACAATATAATACAGGAAGAAACAAACACAGAATCTCCGCCGAACTGACAGGTTTTCTTTTTAAACTCAACAAAGCGTTAGTACAGCGAAGAGATGCTGCTGGCGCAGATTTTTTTGTAAACGCAGGCAATGTGAAACAAAAAGGAATAGAAGCTTACGTGAACTATACGTACAGTCCTGCAATCAGCAGGCTTGTTGATTATTTCATTGTAAGAACAGATTATACACTCAATCATTTCCGCTATGAAAGTTTTGTGCAGGCTAGTAATGATTACTCAGGAAAAACAGTTCCATCTGTTCCGGCAAATACACTATCGGTTCTTGCCGATCTGCAATTGAAAAAAGGATTCTACCTCAATGCAACATATTATTACGCCTCTTCTATTTTTCTGAACGATGCCAATACAGCATCGGCTGATGAATATCATTTGGCCGGTTGTCGCATGGGTTGGAAAAAAACGTTGCAAAAAAAATACAAGCTGAATGTTTATGCAGGTGCCGATAATCTTCTGAACAAAACTTATAGCCTCGGCAATGATATCAATGCTGCTGCCAACCGTTTTTACAATGCAGCTCCCGGAAGAAATTATTATGCAGGTATTTCGCTTTTTTTGCACAATCGTAAAAACTAATTTTCTTTTTAGTGCGGCTCCCCTACTTTTGCGGCTGTAACGGTTGGCGCCTTTAGCGCCATTAAAAGGGAAGTCCGGTGTAAATCCGGCGCTATCCCCGTAGCTGTAAAGCGATGCCCCCAACCCCTGAAGGGGAGTAAGGCAACATCTCAATCTTCTTTGCCACTGAACAAAATTCGGGAAGGCGTATTGAGTTGGTCGTTGAGCCAGAAGACCTGCCGGTGCAATTTCATTATTCATTTTGCTTTCGGGTGAAAAGCGTGAAGTGGGACCTCCCCCTAACCCCTCCAAAAGAGGGGAGAAAACGGGATCGTTACATTTCCATCTTTTTCTGAAAGCAGTCACAACAAAATTTTTCTATCATGAAAAAAAGTTTTTTGTTGTTGGCTGCAGTAAGTATCGGCAGTCAACTATCAGCGCAGGACAGCTCAACGTCAAAACAATTAGACGAAGTCATCATCACTGCCAACAGGATTGAGCAAAAACAAAACACAACTGGTAAAGTTGTAACGGTTATTGACCAGGCAACATTGCAGCGCAATGCAGGTAAAACATTTTCTGAGATCATGAACACGCAGGCTGGTATTTTTATTAATGGAGCCAACAACAACCCTGGCACCAACCAGGATGTTTATTTCAGAGGTGCTGCCACAGGAAATGTATTGATCTTAATAGATGGCATTCCTGTAAGTGATGCATCACTGATCAATAATTCATTTGATTTGAATACGATCAACCCTGCCCAGGTTGAACGTATTGAAATTTTAAAAGGCGCTCAAAGTACGTTGTGGGGCAGCGATGCGGTGGCCGGTGTTATCAACATCATCACCAAAAAAAGCGGCAGTAAAAAAATGGAAGGCAATGGTTTGCTGGGCTATGGCAGCTACAATACAATCAGGGCCAATGCAGGTATCAGTGGCAGGCTGAATAAATTCACCTACAACACTTCATACAATTTTACAAACAGTAAAGGTTTTTCTTCCGCCAGGGATACAAGCGGAACAAAGAATTTTGACAACGACAAATTTGCACAGCATAATTTCCTGGCCAACCTGCGGTATGATTTCAATAAAAAGTTTTCAGTAAAAGCTTTCAGCAGCTTTGGCCAATACAAAAACGGGATTGATGCCGGCGCTTATAAAGATGATACCGATAATAATGTTACCAGCAAAAACAGCAATAACGGACTTGCTTTTACTTACACAAACAGTAAACTTAATTTAAACCTGTCGCAAAATTTTATTTCTGCAAACAGAGTTTATATTGATGACAGTGCAAGTGTTGGTGGCTTTGCAAAATATTCAAAAGGTTCTTATGAAGGCAATACAGGCATTACTGAATTGTTTGGCAGCTACAAGATTGTAAAACATTTATCGGTTGTATCAGGTATGCAATACATGGATCAAAATACAACACAGGAGTATATGAGCCTCAGCATATACGGGCCTTACAAAACTGCGTTGGGCGATTCTGCAAGAGCAAACAATTTTTCTTTTTATGCATCCTTGCTGGCTGTTCAGTTAAATGGATTTAATGTAGAAGCAGGTTTCAGAATCAACAAACACAGCATTTACGGCAGCAATGCAACCTATACATTTAACCCCTCCTACAATATTGATGAAAACACAAGGGTGTTTGTAAATATTTCTTCGGGTTACAAGATCCCTTCTCTCTATCAACTGTACAGTGAGTATGGAAACAAACAATTAAAACCGGAAGACAGCAGGAACTATGAAATCGGTTTTCAATCGTTCAGCAACAACAGGAAAAACAGTTTGCGTATTGTTGGTTTTAAAAGAGACATTAAAAACCTTATTGTATTTTATACTAACCCCACAACTTACGAAAGCAAATACATCAACCGGGATGAGCAGCATGATTATGGCTTTGAATTGGAAAGCAGCATCGGCATTGGCAGCAAAGGAAGCTGGAGCAACAATTTTACTTACGTGGATGGTGAAGGCAAAAACAACAGTGTAAAAGTGAAAAATCTTTACCGCCGTCCCAACTTTACATTCAACAGTATGCTCACACTTGAAGTTGCAAAGAATTTTACAGTAATACCTTCCTTCCGTTTTGTGGGTACAAGATTGAAAGGACAATACGATCCGGGACCTGCACAGATGCCATCCTATTACACCCTTGATTGTTATTTCGGTTATCGTTTCTCAAAAAACATCAGGGCTTTTGTTGATGTGCGAAACATTACCAACCAGGTTTACTATGATGTGCCCGGTTACAACAGCAGAAAATTTAATTTCAATACAGGTATAGGTTTTACACTGTAACCTTTATGCAACAGGCGGTTTCAATGCCGCCTGTTGCATTTTTAAATAATACCTGCGTATGTGTAAACACGAAGAAAAAAAATGCCCCCGCTGCAATGCTGTATTTGAATGCAAGGTTGGTACTGTTACACAATGCCAATGCTATGGCATTTCCTTTACAGAAGATGAAAAACTATTTATTGAAGAACGGTACAAAGACTGTCTTTGCAGAAAATGCCTGTTTGAATTGAAAGACAGGTATATCCTTTTTAAAGAAAAATATTTCCCACACTGATCATTGTTAAATAAAACAAACCATGCAAAAACAACCGGCTATATTCTGTTGGAGCGGGGGGAAAGACAGCAGTTATGCGTTGTGTAAAGTGCAGCAGGAAAATCAATACGAGATCAAATACCTGCTCAGCACCATCAATGGAAATAACAAACGCTTATCCATGCATGGCATCCGTGAAGAGCTGATAGAGGCACAGGCAAACAGTATTGGCATCCCTTTGCTGAAAGTATATGTGTATGAAGCAAGCAATGATGAGTATGAACAACAAATGCAGAAAACACTACTGAAAGTAAAGAGTGAAGGCATCAACACTGTTTTATTCGGCGACATTTTTTTAGAAGATCTGAGGGAATACCGTGAAAACAAAATGAAAGAGCTGGATATGCAATGTGAATTCCCTCTCTGGAAAATGGATACTGCCCATATAATTAAAGACTTTGTAAAGAAGGGTTTCAAAACTTATTTGTGTTGTGTAAACGATGGCCATTTAGATGAAAGCTGGGTGGGGAAATTGATTGACGGGGATTTTATTAAAGAACTTCCTGCTACTGTTGACCCCTGCGGAGAGAATGGAGAATTTCATACCTTCTGTTTTGAAGGTCCTGTCTTTCAGAAAAAGATAAGTGTTGAAACAGGGGAAAAAATATACAAGCCATTAAACATTCCTGTGAGCACACACCCCGGCCACATCAAAGATGCTGGTACAAAAGGGTTTTGGTATTGTGATATTCACTTGTAAAAAATGAATCACGGCATTTGCCGGTCAACTGCAATAAAAATCAACAAAAAACACATCGGCATTCTTGTTCAGGTATCCGGTTATCCACACGGCTGAGCTGTAAAAATTGCTATGGGTAAAAAATAATTATACATATGAGATGCTTCACAGTATTGAAAGCACGGAATAGAAGCACAAGCCACTTACTCTTAGTTGATGACTCCTTAAACCCGGGCTCGAAAGAAAAGTTATCTTTACCAAAACCGATCAAATGAATTTTGATTTCAGCCTGAATCAACTGCTTACTGTTTCCTTTACATTATTTGCGGTGATAGATATCATCGGATCAATTCCCCTGCTCATTGCCATGAAAGATAAGATGGGCTCTATCCGTGAATTTAAAGTAACGATCATTTCAGGTGCATTGATGATCCTGTTCCTGTTTGCAGGTGAATCTTTTTTACAAATGTTGGGTGTTGACCGGCGTTCCTTTGCTGTTGCAGGTTCCATTGTAATTTTTGTGCTGGGATTGGAGATGGTGCTGGGGCATGAGCTATTTAAAAGTGATAAAAATGCAAAGAGCGGAACGGTTGTACCCATTGCCTTTCCCATCATTGCAGGAAGCGGAACGTTAACTACTGTTATGTCATTGGGCGCCAACTTTTCTGATCTTGTGATATTGGCCGGCATTTTACTGAACCTGGTTATTGTATATTTTGTATTGAAATCTCTCAAGTGGATTGAAAAGTTTTTAGGCCCTTCCGGATTAATTGCAGTGCGAAAATTTTTTGGTGTAATTTTGCTCGCCATTGCCGTAAAAATATTTGCAGGCAATGCCGGTGGATTGATCAAGTAGAAAAAAAACAGGACCCAAAATCCAAAAGAGAAAGATCGCTTTGGGTTTTGGGATTTGAATATTGGCTTTTAAATTTTCAGGCCTCGTAGTACAATGGATAGTATAAGAGCCTCCGAAGCTCCAGATACAGGTTCGATTCCTGTCGAGGCTACAACTTAAGGACAAAGTGAAATACTTTTTTGCTTTGTCCTTTTGCTTTGTTAAACTATTATCATCTGGCAAATGCTATCCGAGTTGGCAACTCAGGATTTGCAGGCCGTTAATCAAAAAAGCAAATCTCTCAGCAATTTGTAATAATCATCTTTAATAGAAGAGAAGATTGTTTTTTTGGTATTAACCAGGTTTCTGATAGATTGCTGCTTCATTGCAACATCGTCTGGCCAATGTTTTTTATTATTTGCTTCTTTTAATGTTTCTTTATGGCTAAACAATATACTTTCAATTTCATCCAATTCCTTTTCCTGGTCAATTATCTGATTCAGTAAAAAACTTATTTTGTTGGTTTTTAAAGTTGGGGAAGCATTTTTGTGGATAATATCCAGTCGTTCTTCTATCAGAAATGCAGCTTTTTGGAAACCATTGATTTCCCATTGCCAACTTGCCACTTCCTGAAATAATTGTATGTTTTTCATATTGTAGGATGTTTTGTTATTGTATGGTATGATTTACTTATACCCGGTATCACATTTTCAAAAAACCGATTGATCTTTTGCTTTTTTCTGCAAAGCGGATATAATAAAGTCCTTTGGGAAGAACGTCAATTTGTATGTTGAAGTTATTTTCTCCTTTGTTGCACCATAAGGAAATTGATTTGTGAATTTTTCCATTCATATCAATAATATCTAATTGTACCTGTTCAGGTTTATTAGCCGGGATGTACAGATGTAAACTATTACTTGCAGGGTTTGGTGCAAGGCTTATATGCGCCTGTTGTTTTTCCTGAACAACAACGGATATAACTTTTGAATAAATAAAGTTTTGATTATAGTCAACCTGTTTGAGCCGGTAATAATTTGTTCCTGCAAGTGTATGATCATCCATGAATTGATAGGTTTGCTGTACATCGCTGTTGCCTTTTCCTTTCACTGTTCCTGTTTTTGCAAAACTAATTCCGTTTGAAGATCGTTCAACCTCAAAGCGATCATTATCAATTTCACTGCTGGTGGCCCAATTCAACAAAATATTGCCGTTCACTGCACTTCCTTTGAGATATAAAAGTTGAACCGGCAAAATAAAACCGGTAGGAAAAGCTGATTGTAATCCGAAAGAGTTAATAGAGGAACTTGTTATATAATCCGGGATGGGATACAAGCCGGTATTGTTCATCAGGCTCCACGTAACTCCATTATCTGAACTGGAATAAAGTTGGAATGCCGGCTCAGATATTCCATTTAATTCAGCCTGAAAATAATAGAATGAAATACTTGCATCAAGGCCTGAATTATTTGCAGGCAGAATTTCAAAAGATCGCCTGATTGATTGATTTGCCCAAATGGTATGGAATCTTTTTATAACGGTACTTCCCATGTTTGCTGCACTGGTAATAGAAATGCCGATATTACCCGGGTTTACAGATGATGGAGCATTCAATGCTTGTGTAATCATTATATATCCGCCGGTTGGGCCGGTAAACCTCCTGCTGTTATCTTCACCTGAAATACTTCCTGTGCTTCCCAGGTTTACATTATAATTATTCAGAAAAATACTGTCGCCGCTTTGGAAAGTAACAGTACCGGATACATCAATATTCCTGTTTAACTGAATACCGTTGGGAGATTTGTTCAATGTTAAATTATAAAAATCTGTACTGGCAGTTCCGCTGATAACAGAGCTGCTTGTGGCATTACTTCCTGCAAACACAAAAGTACTTGTGCCTTTTATAAAAGTGCCTTCATTTTTAAATCCGCCATTCTCTATTACAATGTTAACACTGCCGTTGGCTACCAGTGAAGTACCACCAGTATTGTTTATTCCCTGTGCGTAACTGAAAAAAGGTATTACTGATAAAACAACAGGAAGAATGTACAGGGTGAAAAAGTTAGTTTTCATATTATTGGTTTTATACGGGATTGCAAATACTTAATCCATACCCATACTTACGCCCATTGCAAAAAGATTCATTTCGGTAACGGTAAAGTCGCTGCTACCATTGGTATTGGTTACCCATAATTCCAGGTAGTCGCCATTTTGCATATTCGTCATAACATGAATAGCTGTTGATATAATATCAGAAGAACTTCCCATTTTTGTTTGAACAATCCCGGTTGAAAGGGCAACTCCATTTTTATATAAAACCGCTTTGAGGTTACTTGAGCTGGCGGTGGACTTAACTGATAAGGTACAGGCAATATGAAACATTTTTTCAGTTGATCCTGTATATACAAGTTTGTTATCCGTGCTTCCATTGCTGAATTGGTAACTGCCGGAAGAAAAACTTGTGGTGCCAGCGGCTTTAACCCAGGTATTGGCTGATGGGATATTTGTTAATGTAGCATTTCCCTGCATAGAAACTTCGCCCATAGGAAAACGTTCTAATTTGATTACTTCTCCCCCCGGAGTTGTGGATTGAACAATTCCGGTAGCATCTACTACAACCAATTTTACCCAGGAAGGTGATGCCGGTGTGCCGTTGTTAAAATAATAACCCTTTCCGTTTGTAATAGCGGCATTGGTATTATAGATCAGTAAACTGGTGGCCGGGCTTGTAATGGTGCTTGCATCCGTTAAAGAAGTAAGACTTACACGGGGAATTAAAACTCCTTTACTTGAACTTGTGAGATCCAAGATTGAAGATGCATCGGGTGAAGATCCGGTACTGTTAATTGCCACACTTTGTGCAGTTACTTGTTGTACTGACAGAAGAAGAATGAAACAGAGTTTGCAGAATGAAATCATTTTTTTCATAAGAATGGATTTTAGGTATCAAAAAAAAGGAAGTAAAAAAGCTGCAAAAAGGATGAATGCAGTTGAAATATTTCCTTCTTTCACACAACAAACTTATAAGCAGTAAAATCCACCGACCATGATCATGGTCATAAAAAAAAAGATTTTTAAATTTTTAAGTGCTTTTCTTTACCTGAAAGTATGGTAATGATGTAATCAAAGCCAACTTATTTTGATTTTAATTCCTGCAGACAGCTTTATTTATCTCTTTGCCTGATACACACTTTCGATAACTGCAAAAAAAAGATTTGCCGGAATACTATAACATAGTATTTCTGCTCATCAAATATTTCCTTAACGGGATTATAAAGAAAGAACCACCGGCTTAATGTTGAACTTATACTTTATTAAAGCTTTTTACGTTTATCTCTGTATTTTACTATTGAAAGAAACAGTTAATCCAATGAATCGTTTATGAAAAATATACTCTTACTGTTTTTCCTTTTACCTTTTGCATTATCTGCGCAGAACTTTCATTTATCTTTTCGCTTTGGCCTTGCTAATTACCAGGGCGATCTCAAA